>NZ_JAAHHE010000364.1:0-5832 GCF_010692525.1 Moorena sp. SIO3B2 | reverse complement strand
GTGACCGCAAACGGAATTAGTAGAAATACTGAACTTGTGACTAGACTTTGCCAAAGTTTTCTCTTTCACCTCAAGCAGGGCTATAGTTAATCTGGTTAATCTGACCGATAAACTAGAGTCAATCTCCATCAAGGATAATCACCCCTGTGGCACCAGTAACCCCCGACGTAAACCAGCGAATTCAGGAACTGCGGCGACTGTTGCAAAACGCTAGTTATGCCTACTACGTCCTGGACAATCCCATCATGGCAGATGCCATCTACGATCAACTCTACCGGGAACTGCAAGAGCTGGAAACAGAGTATCCTGAGTTAGTAACCTCTGATAGTCCAACCCAGCGGGTAGGAGAAAAACCAGCTACTGGTTTTGTTTCCGTGCGCCACAATATCCCACTCTATAGTCTGGATAATGCCTTTAACCTTGAGGAATTTAGCCAATGGCAAGAACGATGGCAGCGTCATATTTCTGGTGATATTTCCCAAGACTCAGGATTTAATACTGAATACGTTTGTGAACTCAAAATTGACGGTTCAGCATTAGCACTGACCTATGAAAATGGGATTTTGGTCAGGGGAGTGACCAGGGGTGATGGGTCCACAGGAGAAGATATTACTCAGAATGTCCGCACTATTCGCTCTATTCCTTTGCGGCTCAATCTAGACCAACTTAATCTAGACCAACTGCCAGCTTTAGTAGAAGTGCGTGGTGAGGCATTCTTACCTCTGGATGTATTTGAGAGGATTAATCAGGAACGAGCACAAGCAGGTGAACCATTATTTGCTAATCCTCGTAATGCCGCTGCTGGTACCTTGCGCCAATTAGAACCTCGAATTGTTGCTAAACGGCAATTGGCTTTCTTTGCTTATACCTTACATATTCCGAATCAGGATAGTAGTGAGGAGTACACCATCCCAATGCCCAATTGCCAATGGGATGCTCTAGAATTGCTGCAAAAGCTGGGTTTTCCGGTGAATCCCCATCGCCAATGTTGTGCTTCCTTACAGGATGTTCAGGATTATTACAATTACTGGGATGCGAGACGGCAAGATTTACCCTACCTGACCGATGGGGTAGTGGTAAAAATCAATGCTTTCGGGATACAACAACAATTGGGGTTTACCCAGAAGTTTCCTCGTTGGGCGATTGCTCTGAAATATCCGGCTGAAGAAGCTCCCAGTCGTGTGGAAGCAATTACCGTTAATGTGGGACGCACCGGAGCAGTGACACCCTTGGCTATTTTAGAACCAGTGCAATTGGCAGGCACAACAGTACAACGGGCTGCCCTACACAATGGTGATTATGTTGCCCAATTAGATTTGCGAGTTGGGGATACGGTGATTGTACGGAAAGCGGGGGAGATTATCCCGGAGGTGGTACGTGTCTTACCAGAGTTACGTCCTGATCATGCTAAACCCTTCGAGATGCCTACCCATTGCCCTGTTTGTAGTCAACCCTTGGTGCGTCCTAAGGGTGAAGCAGTGACTCGCTGTATTAATTCATCTTGTCCTGCGATTGTTAAGGGCACTCTCACCCACTGGGCAAGTCGTAATGCTCTTGATATTAATGGTTTGGGGGAAAAAATTGTAGAACAATTGGTAGACCAAGGCTTAGTGACATCTGTTGCTGACCTTTATGATTTAACCCTAGACCAGTTGGTGTCATTGGAGCGTATGGGGCATAAGTTAGCCCAGAAGTTGCTAAATGCGATCGCAAAATCCAAAACTCAACCTTGGTCACGAGTCCTTTATGGGTTAGGGATTCGTCATGTGGGTAGTGTCAATGCTCAAACCCTTGTCCAGACTTTTCCTACCATTGAGCAGTTGGCTCAAGCAACCGTCACTGATATTGAGGGAATCTATGGCATTGGACCAGAAATTGCTCAGTCTGTCTGGGGTTGGTTTCAGATTTCCAGCAACCAGACCTTGATTGCTCGATTGCGAGAAGCGGGTTTACAGTTAGAAGCTTCTACTAAAACTATAGCGCTAGACCAAACCCAACCCTTAACCGGAAAAACCTTTGTGATTACTGGCACTTTGCCTACCCTTAAGCGTAGTGACGCGAAAGACTTGATTCAAAACGCTGGTGGTAAGGTTACTAGTGCCGTTAGTGCCAAAACTGATTATTTGGTGGTTGGGGAAGATGCCGGTTCTAAGTTAGAAAAGGCTCAAAAATTAGGAATTACCCAATTAACTGAATCCCAGCTATTAGTAAAATCCCAGAAGTTTCCTGCTACTGAAGAAGCTCCCACAGTGCAATTGGCAGGGACAAAAGTACAACAACGGGCTCTCACCCACTGGGCAAGTCGTAATGCTCTTGATATTAATGGTTTGGGAAAAAAGATTATAGAACAATTGGTAGACCAAGGCTTGGTAACATCTGTTGCTGACCTTTATGATTTAACCCTAGAGCAGCTGGTGTCATTGAAGGGTATTGGGTATAAGTTAGCCCAGAAGTTGCTAAATGCGATCGCAAAATCCAAAACCCAACCTTGGTCACGAGTCCTTTATGGCTTAGGGATTCGTCATGTGGGTAGTGACAAGGCTAAAACCCTTGCCAAGAAATTCCGTAACATTGAGCAGTTGGCTCAAGCAACAATCCCCGATATTGAGGGAATCTACAGCATTGGACCAAAAATTGCTAAGTCTGTCCGGGATTGGTTTCAGAATTCCAGCAACCAGACCTTGATTGATCGATTGCGAGAGGCAGGTTTACAGTCGATTGACAAGAGACCTCTGACCCACTGGGCAAGTCGTTATGCTCTTGATATTAATGGTTTGGGGAAAAAGATTGTAGAACAATTGGTAGACCAAGGCTTGGTGACATCTGTTGCTGACCTTTATAATTTAACCCTAGAGCAGCTGGTGTCATTGAATGGTATTGGGCATAAGTTAGCCCAAAAGTTGCTAAATGCGATCGCAAAATCCAAAACTCAACCTTGGTCACGAGTCCTTTATGGGTTAGGGATTCGTCATGTGGGTAGTGTCAATGCTCAAACCCTTGTCCAGACTTTTCCTACCATTGAGCAGTTGGCTCAAGCAACCGTCACTGATATTGAGGGAATCTATGGCATTGGACCAGAAATTGCTCAGTCTGTCTGGGGTTGGTTTCAGATTTCCAGCAACCAGACCTTGATTGCTCGATTGCGAGAAGCGGGTTTACAGTTAGAAGCTTCTACTAAAACTATAGCGCTAGACCAAACCCAACCCTTAACCGGAAAAACCTTTGTGATTACTGGCACTTTGCCTACCCTTAAGCGTAGTGACGCGAAAGACTTGATTCAAAACGCTGGTGGTAAGGTTACTAGTGCCGTTAGTGCCAAAACTGATTATTTGGTGGTTGGGGAAGATGCCGGTTCTAAGTTAGAAAAGGCTCAAAAATTAGGAATTACCCAATTAACTGAATCCCAGCTATTGGACTTGCTTTAACTGAACGTATTCCAAACAAATCTACGTTACCGATTCCCGATTCTCGATTCCCGATTCCCGATTCCCGATTCCCGATTCTCGATTCCCGATTCCCGATTCCCGATTCCCGATTCCCGATTCCCGATTCCTTATACTTTGGTTGGTTAAACCGGTAAGATGATAAGAAGTAAGCCAACCAAAAAACCCCGCGTCTCATGACCGGGGAGTGGTAACAGTGACTTGAAGGTTTAGCGGTACCGACGCTTGCGTCTGCGAGCGATCGCTTTGCGCTTTTTCTTTTCAATGGGAGTCTCAAAATGACGTAGACGCTTCATATCAGCAAAAATTCCAGCTTTAGATACTTGTCGCTTAAATCTACGCAGGGCTGACTCAATGCCTTCATTTTCACCGACAACCACTTGGGTCATACTAAATTAATCCTCCTAAATTTCAACAAAAAATTCTGCTTATAGTATCATACAATTATACTATCTAGCAAGGTTGCTGATAACAAGACGTGACAGAAGCCTGTGCCACCCTAGAAGCCTGTGCCACCCTACTTGAGTTTTGAATAAAATAAGCTGACGGCTAACGGCTAACGGCTGACGGCTGACGGCTGACGGCTGACGGCTGACGGCTGAAGTTTAGCGATCGCATTTTCAATCAACTCAACTCCTTGGTCAACCGTCTCTATTCTACTGAGTTTCTTACGCAATTCCCCTGCTCCGGGAAACCCTTTGGCGTACCAAGCCATGTGTTTCCGGGATTGATAAATACCACGCTCCCCCTTATAGTGCCATAGACCTTGTAAATGCTCTTTAGCACATTCAAGCAGTTGTACTGGTGTGGTTGGGGGTAACAGTTGTCCGGTTTTCAGGAAATAGTCTATTTCTCCGACTAGAAAGGGATAGCCCAGGGTTCCCCGAGAACACATTACCCCATCAGCACCGGTTTCTTCCAAGCAGCGCACTGCTGCATCGACGGACAAAATATCCCCATTAGCAATCACTGGGATAGACAGCACATCTTTTACCCGCTTAATCCATTCCCAGCGAGCCGAGCCATTATACCCCTGGTCACGAGTACGGCCATGGAGGGTCAACATCTGAGCCCCGGCATCTTCCATACGTTGGGCAAATTCTACCGCATTGATCTCCTGATTAGTCCAGCCAATACGGGTTTTGACCGTTACAGGTACCTCCACCGCCTTGACTACTGACCGTACAATTGCTTCCGCCGTTTCTGGATCTCGCAGTAAAGCAGACCCGCCACCATTTTTAGTAATTTTATTAACAGGGCAACCCATATTGATATCCACAGTATCTGCCCCTTCTGCCACTGCCCTTTGTGCCGCTTGAGCCAGAAATTCCGGGCGACAGTCGAATAATTGGATACTGATCGGTTTTTCTAATGGGTCTACCTCCATAACCTTGGGCAATTCTCGGAGATACTTTAACTGGCTAGCATGAACCATTTCGGTATACATCATCGACTCAGTGGCGTAGCGACGCACTAGGCGACGAAACACCAAGTCGGTTACTCCAGACAGGGGTGACTGTAAAACCCTGCTGTTGACCTCAACCGAGCCAATTTTAAGGGGTGATGCTAACCGTTGCTGTAATTGTGGAGATAGAAATGGCATTGGGAATGGTGTTGTTTCCGTCGTGATCACCTAATAGCATTTTTTAATTAGGTGAGGTACATTTTTTTTGTTTTATGGAGCAGGGAGCAGGGACTTCGGAGCAGCGATAATTATTTAATAGTAAACAGGGAATGGGGAACAGGGAATAGCTAAAATTCGTACCTCATTGCTATGAAGATTGCTATATTTCTCTTTCATCAGTCTGGGAAAACTTTTGTGATTCCTAAGTTCTGTAACTTTTGTACAAACGGCGATCGCTTCTCTATTTTCTAATAAGAATCAGAAAATAGAGCTAAATCTCAACAACTCTGTGACTGTAACCTGAAAGCGCGATCGCAATCTCCGAGAATGACAGAACACAGATATAGCGCTGATCATACTTAGCTGATCATACTTATAGCAGTACTTATAGCAGTTCTTAATTATCACTCCCGATCTCCCCACAGCTTCCGACTCCCGACTCCCGATTCCCGACTCCCGTTCCCCTCCTGGGAGGGGTTAGGGGTGGGTTCCGATTCCCGACTCCCGACTCCCGACTCCCGACTCCCTATCCCGTTTCAGTTTCAGTTTCCTCTACTACTCTCAAGACGGCAAACACAACTGATTTGTTACGGTTCACACCAATCCCAACAGCCGTTAATTTTCGTAAATTAGACACAGGCAAGGCAACAAAAAGGGGTCAGGAAAAAAACATACATGGGTTTTGACCATAGCAGTCCTAATTCAAACGTGACGGAAATCAGAACTCTTGGTGGATTCTTCCCCAACTTCGGTGATATTCCCTAT
>NZ_JAAHHE010000363.1:0-5839 GCF_010692525.1 Moorena sp. SIO3B2 | reverse complement strand
ATGTCCTAACTGCCCTGGCGACTGCTATAATAGTCCCCATTAGTGCTAGTTAATCGACAATCTCCGATATCGCCTGGAAGTGTCTCAGCGAAGGTCAATTCACCCAGTTTTGTATGGTAAATCCCTTTGCTAGAGACAGCAGACTTGGGTATGTAGCAAGACTGAACAGGATTTTTACGAGATCTAAATCTTACCCGATTTATCTGTCCAGTCTTTTTGTATTTTTTCTTTGCCTCCCTGACAGCAGTGCAAGCATCCTTAATCGCTATAGATTTAATCTGATAAGGTACTGTCTTACACCACTCGGGTAGGTCATTTAATATTCCAGTCTTAATGGCTTTCCAGTTAGCTTTAACTTCGCCATATGTTCGCGTAGCGGCTCCTACGGAGCAAAGTATTTTGACAGTTTTATTAAAAACATAACGGGACACTCCAAACCACTGGCGAACTATTGTTCGCGTAGCGTGGCCTACGGCCAATCGTTGCTCAGGGTTTAGGAAGACTCGCATCTTCTTTGATTTTTTTGCCGTATTTTCGGAGTCCGTGGACGCGGCAAGAGAAGACGTGAATGATGGATAGAAGATCTGCGGTAAGTTCCGATTCTGGACAACTTTCATGGTTGTCGAGAACCAAGATTTTTCCACCGTTGATACTGACCAAGTACTCAAAGAGTTCAAACCCGAACCTGGTAAGTCTGCAAGGGCAGGCAACAATAATTGTGAGCTGATCTCCTTGCATAAGCCGTTCCAATATGATTCTAAGACCTTTTCTTTTGTAGTTAAGTCCTGAACCGATGTCCTTGACGATTTCCGCTTCCGGGAAGAGCGAATGCATGTAGGCGATTTGTCTGGCGAGGTCGTCTTTTTGTTTGTTACTACTGACTCGGCAGTAACAGATCGTAGCTTCTCTGTTTCCTTTACTTTTTCCAAGGCTGAGTAAACTAGTTGTGTCAAAGAGACGGTACCCGCTTGGGGTTCGTTCACATTTGATGATGCCATTATCTGCGTACTTCCGCAAAGTGTTCCTGGAGAGTCCCGTAAGTTCGACCGCCTTACGGATTGGTATTAATGCCATGAATATAGTCTAACAACTAATTTAATACTTTGATAGACTATGTGATACTTTTCAATACTGTCTACTAACCCCCGATTACACTACCACTGGCTCCACCTTATAGGCAGTACCTTCCCCCTGTCTAGCTTTTGCGTACGCGTAGCGTGGCCCTTCGCGCAGGGTGGCCCAAAGGCCAAGGCCAATCCCATGATGATTGATTGATAGTCCACTTAACCTTGACTTGATAACTCGGCACCATTACTGGATGCAAGACTGGATGCAAGATTGGCTTGTTTCACCTCATCTATCGCTTTCCGTCGTGCTTCGATAATTTGACCAATTTCACGGGCGAGACTTGGTGTACTTTCTATCATCTGATTAACCAGATCTGAATAAAGCGCAATAGTTTGCAAATCTTCCACAACGGTAACGGATACTGAGCTTGGTTTGCCGCTAAACAGTGCCATTTCGCCAAAAAACTCACCACTCGACAGAGTCATCACCTCCTGTTGTTCACCATAACTATCTTTGAGGTTGAGTACAGCTTTCCCAGCAATAATAATGTAGAGAGCATGACCAGGATCCCCTTGACGGATTACGGTTTCTCCCACACCGAAATGTTGTAGGACTGCTCCTTTCGAGAGATTCTCCAAGTTCTTTTGCTGTTTAGCTACAGGGACAAAGACAGGCATTGACTTCAAGCTCTCGGTAAACTTTGTCAAAGTGCTATCTGCCTGATTAGGGTCACTATCGAGTTTACGGAGTCTATAGATCGGAATGGTAGGTCCAAGATTGTTCCGTTGGGCTGCATACCAGATACGGGTCATCAACTGTTCACGGATTCTGGGCGCATCCTTATAGTCTTCGATAGAAAACTTGACCTCATAGTTACCCCGATAGTCGTTATATTCCATGGTGCGGATCTCTGGGGAAGGATCACTCAATATCCCTTCTGTCGCCAGTGCTGTTTCTTTTAATACTTGCTTAATTAGGTTGGGTGGATCATCACTGTCGAAGTCAATCCTAAAGGTTTCTACATGAATCGGTTTCGGTTTGCTGTAATTGAGGACTATTTCTCCTCCAAGTACCCGATGGGGAATAATAATCATGTCACCGTCCCGGGTTACCAGGTGAACAGCTCGCCAATTCATATCAATGACCTGACCAACTTTGTCTCCAATCTGCAACCAATCACCGACTTCAAAGGGACGAGCAAACAGTAGGGCAACGCCAGAAAAGACGCTGCCTAGAGAGTCCTGAAGCGCCAAGCCGATAACAATAGAACCCACACCCAAGGCAGTAGCTAGACCAGCGAGGTCGGCTCCCCAAACTTTCGATAGCACAATGGCAGCACCAAGGGCTACCAAAAAAAATCTTGACAAATCTAGGAGTAGTTTTGGGATCCGTCCTCGCCATGTATTTTCTCCAGCGGCTTCAAACAACACCGAATTGATTAGAGACAGAGAGGCGTCTATAACAAATATCCAGAGCAGGGTCTCGACAAGCTTGACAACATTGTTGTCCAGGTCTAATTCAACCACATTCTGGATAAATAGCAGGAATACTAAGACGGGTAAGACACGGTTACGAACTAGGCGGAGCGTAACTGCTATAGGCTGACCGCGTCTTTGTAGACGATGAGTAATTTCTGTGAGAATAATTACCAGGAGCGGGAACCCTATCCCTAAGGCTATTGCCCAGATAAACCAATCGTTTTGCCATATTACTTTGCTCATCAAAATAATCTCCTTGTCCCCTTATTTTTCTATCCCTTGAACAATAGGGTGAACCCTCTGAACAAGTTTTCATCCCCCACAGGATAATGCTCGCGCGGGGGTTCTTAATTTCGTGTATTATGGTAATCTGAAAAGAATGTAATCAAGTATAGTTTGTTCAGTTACCAATTCCCCATTAGCAATTCCCCATTACCCTTGGGTCTTTAATAATTTGGCAAAACTGGGCAAAGCCCATGTCTACACTGTTGAAGCTACTAATTCCTGTGCAGTTTTTAACAACCAAGCTTTCTGCTGATTTTTGCCATTAGGTGTGATGTCCTCAGCCTGCTCAAAGTCGTAAATATCATGGAGACTGTTGTAGACATTTTGAGACACTAATATAGCTCCCCGTGGGCAGTCAAACATCAGCTTATTGGCAACATTGACTGTATCGCCCCAAACGTCGTAGACAACTTTTTCTCGACCTACAATACCAGCAACAATATCTCCGGAATGGATACCGATTTCCAGGTCTATGTCAAATCCTCGTTCATGACTGAATCGGTGGGTCAACGCCAGCATTTCTAAAGCAAAATCTACCGCCCGTTTTTGATGGTCTATATGTAATATTGATAATCCACAGACTGCCATGTAATTGTCACCAATGGTTTTAATCTTCTCTATCCCGTATTTGGCCGTGGCTTGATCGAACAGACTTACTAGATCATTAAGAATGGCAATGACTTCATGGGTATCCATGGACCTAGAGAGCTTGCCGAATCCAGCAATGTCGCAGAACAAAACCGTAACATTGGAAACACTCTCAGCAATGTTTGTCTCTCCCCGTTTGAGACGTTTGGCTACGGAGTCGGGAAATACACTTGTCAGTAACTTTTCATTTTCGCGATTTTTCTGCTCGACTAGTTTAGTTTGAGTGCGTAAGCTGCCAACCATTTGATTAAATGACTCAGCTAACTCCCCAAATTCGTCTTCCGAGTTTATATTCACCACCGCATCAACTTCTCCATCCGTGACTTTTCGGGCGCTAGCAATTAAAGCCCTAACTGGTTGCACAAACAGATGGGCGAGCACCATAGCGAGTAGGGTGATCAGCAGTATGATCAAGGCAGCTGAAACCAAAACTCTCTTTTGAAAGGCGTAAACTGGGGCATAGGCTTCGGCAAGATCCATCTCGGAGAGGATAACCCACTCCAATCCATCGATGTTTAAGGGAGCGTAGGAACTCAAAACTTCAATACCCCGATAATCATTGATAATTTGGGTACCTTCTTGCCCAGCTAAGGCTGCTTTTACAGCTTCTGTCTTTACTGGCTGTTGTAGAATTGATGTACCAAACTGCTCGATTCGTTTAAGGATCTGTTCCTTTACACCCTGTTCTCGCAAGGCTTTACTATAAGCTGTGGGGTCTTGAATTAGGAAACGGGAAACTGATCGCATCAGATAATCCTCTCCGACTAGATAGATCTCCCCTGTATCCCCGAGACCATTACTCTTCCATTTACGGTAACCTGTCATGACATTGTTAATCTGATTAACCGGAAGCTGGAATGCCAAAACACCTATAAATTTGGAGCCGTCATAGATGGGAGCAGCAATAAATGCTACTGGGGCTCCAAAAGAAGGACGGTAGGAATCAAAATCAAATATCTGCACATAATCCTTTCCCTTGGCTTTTCGGAGGTCGCCTAAGGCGAATGCCAAGTTACTATCACTGTATGGTCCAGTGGTGAGATTGGTGCCAAAGTCTGTTTCTTTAAAAACTGAGTAGACAATCTCACCGGTTTGAGGATCGATCAGCAACATATCCTGGTAAGCAAACTTTTCAACAATGTTGCGAAAAATTGGGTGGTAGCGGGTGTGAATACTACTGTACTCACTCTTGTCTTCTGGATCATCTAGGAGATGTTTCTCCCCAGCTGGGTTGGGGTTAGTGGCGATGTAATAGTACTGGAGGTAACGAGCCGCAGAGGTTTCTGGTAAGTAGGATTCTAATACAGGCTTCCCGTCGCTAGTTTCCGCTAGTTTGGTTAAAAATTCTTTACGGTAGTATTCTTTGAGGGTGTCCTCTAAATCAGTTGGTGTATCAGTTGGTGTCCTAGATTGTTGCAGTTGGTTGTAGGCTGTTTTAAATTCCTGCATCGCCTCGACCACCATTAAGTTTTCACTCAGGGTCTGGGTCTGATGGCGAATATCTTCAAAGTATGATTCTATTTGATCTGCTTTGGAAGCTCGTAGACTGGTTAACTGGTTTGATACTGTTTTGCTCAGATGAGACTTACCACTCCGATAACCGATATAAGCAGTCACGAACAGCGAGCAAGTGCTCAGAGCCAGCAACATAAATATAAGTTTTGACCTGATACTCAAATTGTTGAGAAATCCCATGAACAGCCTCCCTGAACCCGAATTGTGAATGATGATACCTGTTACCTTGTGTGATCCTCAATTGCCTCACTCCACACCTGAGAGGCTATGGAATCTGATCTACTTTCTTCCTGCTCAGGAGTAGGTAAAGAGTTCGATAACAAAACTCTTAGAATGTACGCAGTTGGAATCTTGGCTAGATATTAAGCTATGAAGGGGCATTGACTATGGGGGGTTACACCCCCTAAAATCGCTACAATTTACCATAACTTCAATAGGACTTGGGCAAAACTAGCCCCTAAACGCGCTTATATAGCAGTCGCCAGGGCAGTTAGGACATGACAAAAGTCTCACACCCTTTGTAAGCGCAAGAGTTTGACTTCTGACAAATGACTTCTGACAAATGACTTCTGCTATAGTTTAGGGTGCGTTAATAATGCCAACTAAAGGGAGGAAATGCTTTAATTCATTTGTACGGGAAAACTTCCGTTGAAAAAAAGTTCGCGGCAAGCACCAGCGAACTTTTTTTCAACTAAGGATTTTGAATCGGATTATCTTAGAGAATTTGCGATCGCACTCTATAGTTCTTTTGTGGTGACATACTCCCACACGCTCATCGAAGATTACAGTGTGGGCTTCTTACCAACTCCAGCCATCACTATCGGCTTTCGCCGACGCGGGGCGCG
>NZ_JAAHHE010000362.1:0-5895 GCF_010692525.1 Moorena sp. SIO3B2 | reverse complement strand
CTAACTTTTTACGGCGGATCAGGAGTAAGCTTTTAAAGGGTCTGGCAATTTCAGAAACCCTTACTTCAGCTAAGGCTTCATCGGAAGATTATCAGCAATTCTTAGAGGAAGTATTGCTAGCAATCGCAGACAGCAAAGGCGACCGCGAAGCTGTCTACCAACTCCTGGTAGCAAACCTAGACAAACTCGATCATAATTTTATCCCTATCCTGCAAACCTGGGCAAGTGCTAAACTCTCAGAAGCGGAACCAGAAACAGCAACAGAAATCGCTAATACTATCTGGGAATTCAGCACCCTGATCAGCGATTTTCCACTGGGTAATCAAGCCAATAATAGGGAAATCGCTATTGCTGGTTACCAAACCATGCTAACGGTTTTTACTAATCACAGTAACACGGAAATTTGGGCAGCTATTCAAAACAACCTGGCCAATGCCTACTGTGACAGAATCCGTGGCAATCGGGCTAATAATCTCGAAAAAGCCATAGATGCATACCAACTAGCCTTGGAGGTTTATACCAAATCAGACTTCCCGGAAGATTGGGCAAGTACTCAAAACAACCTGGGCATAGCTTACTGTGAAAGAATCCGTGGAGACCGGGCTGATAATCTCGAAAAAGCTATTAAAGCATTCCAACTAGCATTAGACGTTCGCACTAAACTAGACTTGCCCGAAGATTGGGCAATGACTCACTATAACCTGGGCAATGCCTACTGTGAAAGAATCCGTGGAGACCGGGGTGATAATCTCGAAATTGCCATAGAAGTATACCAACTAGCCTTGGACGTTCGCACCAAACCAGATTTCCCGGAAGATTGGGCAAGTACTCACAACAACCTGGGCATAGCCTATAGTGACAGAATCCGTGGAGACCGGGCTGATAACCTTGAAATTGCTATTGCCCAATACCAACTAGCCTTGGAGGTTTATACCAAACCAGACTTCCCCGAAGAGTGGGCAAGGACCCTATATAACCTGGGTAATGCTTACAGCAACAGAATAGTAGGAGAGACTACAGAGAATCTGGAAAATGCGATCGCATGCTATGAAAATGCCTCAGAAATCTTTACCCGTGACGACTTTCCCGAAGATTGGGAAAACATTCAACGTCATATTGCTAGACTACTGATTGAGCTAAGAAACTGATATACCTTAAAATACCACAAGTCATGGTTCGGTCACAATGGAACAGCAACTAAGCTTGCCATTATTTGATTTTTCCTCTGCTGTCGGAAGCTTTGCAGCAAAGAGTAGTGAGGAACGAGGAGCAATTTTTACCCGACGTGAGGTTGTAGAGTTTATTCTTGACCTGACAGGTTATACCGTAGATCGCCCTTTGCCAGACTATCGGATACTTGAACCCTCGATTGGTGATGGTGACTTTCTTGTTCCGATTGTAGAGCGACTGTTAACTGCTTATGGTGCCCATGATTCTAATCAAGTCAGACTAGTTGATAGTCTCCACAATTCTATTCGTGCAGTTGAGATCAATTCTCAAAGCTTTGAAAATACCAGAATTAAACTTTTAAGGTTGCTCCAGCACCATGGAATTAATAAAGATGATGCCTATCAATTGCTAACATCCTGGCTGATTGAAGGTGACTTCCTACTTGTAGATTTACCAGGCTCATTTACTCATGCAGTTGGCAATCCGCCTTATGTTCGGCAAGAGCTGATTCCAGATATTCTCTTGGCCGAGTATCGAGCCAGATATAAGACTATATATGATCGAGCAGATTTATATGTCCCTTTTATTGAACGTGCCCTAAGTAGTCTGGAACCTGGAGGGGTTTTAGGTTTTATTTGTGCAAATCGATGGCTAAAGAATAAATACGGTAAGCTACTACGAGCAATGGTTTCTGATCATTATCATCTTGCTTACTATATTGATATGGTCGATACTCAGGCGTTTCGCACTGAAGTTAGTGCTTATCCTGCCATTACAGTCATCAAGTGCCAAAAGTCCGAAGTTGTTCGAGTTGCTCATCGACCATTAGTTGAATACAACACACTTAAGAAACTAGCCCAAAATTTTTGTGCTGACTCTATTTCTCCGGAAAGTGGTATCATCGAGCTTAGGGGTGTAACAAATGGGTCAAAACCATGGATTCTAGATTCTGTTAAAGAACTTATGGTGGTTCGTCGCCTGGAAGAAGACTTTCCTAGTTTAGAAGACGTTGGTTGTAAGGTAGGCATTGGTGTAGCGACCGGAGCAGATAAAGTTTACATTGGGCCCTTTGAAAAACTGGAGGTTGAACCCGATAGAAAATTGCCTTTAGTCAAGACACAAGATATTAAAACTGGTATTATCAAGTGGGGTGGCCTTGGTGTTATCAACCCATTTCACGACAATGGTTCTTTAGTTGAACTTGAAAATTATCCCAAGCTGGCAAGTTACCTTGCCCAACATTCCGATACAATTTTGAAACGGAACTGTGCCAAGAAAAATCCCAAGAATTGGTACAGAACAATTGATAGAATTTATCCCAGCCTGACCGCTTACCCTAAACTGCTAATTCCTGATATTAAATCCAAAGCACATATTGTCTATGAAGATGGAAAATTATACCCCCATCATAACCTTTATTTCATTACTTCACAAGAGTGGGACTTAAAGGCACTTCAAACAGTTCTCAAATCAGGTATAGCTAAACTATTTGTATCTATTTACTCAACTCAGCTCAGGGGAGGGTATCTTCGCTTTCAAGCACAATACTTGCGGCGAATCAGACTTCCTCAGTGGCAAAGTATTTCAGAGAATCTTCAAAGAATGCTAATAGAAGCAGCAAACACAGGAGATCTTAACCTTGGAAACTATGCAGTGTCTGAAATTTATGGATTGACACCAAAGGAGCGAGCTGTGATTAGAGATAACCAGATCTAAATAAGCAATGAGTATCCTATGCTATAATATATAAAAACCATTACAAGATTTTTCATAAATTAATATGTCAGTTACTTGGTCAAATTGGAGGGGTAATGTTTCTTGCAACCCCAAAAGTATTGTCGAGCCGTCTTCTAACGAAGATCTCAGGAAAGTTCTTGCCATGGCTCGAACCGAAAGGATGAAAGTTAAGGTTGTTGGTTCGGGACACTCATGGTCAGAAGCTGCATGCACCGATGGTGTTCTTGTATCCTTGAAGCGACTAAACCGAGTAATCGAGCTAGACCGAGAACGGGGCACCGTTACTGTCGAGCCAGGAATAACACTAAACAGCTTGAATCAATACCTAGACCAACACGGCATGGCCTTGGAAAACCTGGGAGCAATTACAAAGCAGACTATTTCTGGTGCCATAGCAATGGCTACCCATGGAACAGGAGACAAGAATGGCTCACTGGCCAGTGCAGTGGTCGAGCTGGAGCTAATGAAAGCATCCGGGGAAGTTGTCCGCTACCAACAAGATAATCCCACATTTTATGGAGTATGTGTCAACTTGGGTGCCCTTGGTATTATTACTAGATTAACGCTTCGTTGTGTACCTACATTCTTCTTGCGAGATGTTCAACAACCGATGTTAACTTCCGTGCTCAGAAAAGAAATAGACACACTAGTTAAAGAAAACGATCATTTCCAATTCTTTGAATTTCCCCACACCTCACGCTCCTATTGGTTTAAGTTTAATAAAATGGATGAGCCGGTTACTCCCATGCCATTCTGGAGACAATTCCTAGACGACCTATCTAGAACTATATCTAGATCCGGCAATGGAATCGGTGACTGGATTACCAGAAATTTTCCTGCTCTAATTCCTATCATCTTTAGAGTAGCTTTTTTTACTAATCTACGGGGATTAAACCGTTGGGATAAGAGCTTTAAGATCCTCGCCTTTGAGAATATTAATTTCACCTATTCCGAGTTAGAGTATGCCATACCAAGGTCAGCTACAATCAAAGCTCTGGAGCAAATTCACGAGATGATAAAAAAACAGGGATTTAGGATAAACCTACCAATATCAGTTCGATTTGCTAGTTCCGAAGAGCATTGGTTAAGCCCACTGTATCAAAGAGAGTCTGCTTATATTAGCCTTAACTTATCAGGGTCAGATTTTAAGGTGATTGAAAACTATCACCGGGAAGCCGAAAAGATATTATTAGAGTATGGTGGCCGTCCCAACTGGGGCAAGCACTTTTATTCCAATCGGGAATATCTTCGCTCACAATACCCACGTTGGGATGACTTCGCTCTGCTTATGAAAGAATTTGATCCTGATCGACTTTTTTCTAACCCCTTCCTCGACCGCCTCTTCCCTTTTGATGTATGATTGGCTCAAATCGGTTGGGAGTTCGTTTCACAGCCGGGGTTTCTTCCATACTCTCTAATATCATTTCGGGATAATTACCCTTAATAAAAATGTAAGCATTCAGCCGTCAGCTATCAGCTTTCAGCTGTCAGCTTTCAGCTTATCGGCTACGCGCATATGCTTACAAAATCTCGAACTATTAAATTCTCCCGTTTGAGGTTGATCTTAAGCTGACGGCTGACAGCTGACGGCACCTCAAGTAGCGTGCGCGTAGCGCATATGCTTACCTTAAATTATACCAAAAGAAGTTTACAAAAGAGGTTTATTTTAAGCTGACGGCTGACAGCTGACAGCTGTTCGCATAGCGTGAGCTAAAAGCTCACGACTGAATACTTACATAAAAATCTCCCCAATCTCCCCATCTCCCCATCTCCCCATCTCCCCATCTCCCCATCTCCCCACACCTCCCACACTCCCCTCTCTCCACCTACTCTTTACTCTAATGCCTTTACCACTTGAGTCATTCCATCAAGTAATTTTTTATTTTTTTCGCTCCTAGCGCCATAGAGACGGGCAGAAAAGACTGTGATTAATTCCATCATGTCTTGGGTTAATTCGTCTTCAAAGCTGACTCCCTCTGGGGATTTATTAATGATAACGACTTCTGTGCCAAACTCTTCACAAATGGTAAAGATTAATTCTGAGCCAAATCTCAGCAATCTATCCTTGTGAGTAATCACCAACCGTTCAACATCCCCTGTCATAATTTTTTTGAGTAATTTGTTTAATCCTTTTTTGTGATAATTTAAACCACCCCCGAAATCAGAAATAGTCTCGTATTGCCAACCATTAGCAGTGCTAAAATTTTCTAATAATTGAATTTGAATCCTCAGGTCTTTTTCTCGCTCATCACTGGAAACTCTGGCATAGTTGATGGTCAATCTGTCCGTCAATGGCTGAGAATTTCTTGGTGTTATATGTTTGATATCTTTAAGGTAGAATCGTCGTTGTCCAGTAGGTGAACGTTGATATCTGATTTTTCCCCCATCAGCCCACCGTCTTAGGGTTTTGGTAGAGACTCCTAGCTGTTTAGCTGCCTCCCCAATGCTTAATGTCATCTCAGAATGACTTTCCATATCAATGCTAGATCTCATGACTCCGCTCTCTATTATTCCTCATTTCGTAAGTAATGTCCAAGGGTGTCTATTTTTTATAGAGAGGCAAGCTAGCAATAGGCAATAGGCAAGAGGCAAGCTAGCAATAGGCAACCTACCAAGAGGCAAGAGGCAAGCTAGCAATAGGCAAGAGTAGCAAATTAATTATTTATTATATAATATAATTCCAGGATAATTATAGCAGTCGCCAGGGCAGTTAGGACATCGACATTAGTCTCACACCCTTTGTAAGCGATGCAGAGGTGCGACCCGTGGCGAATTTAATTCGCCAAGGTCAAGCGCACCTAAGCGGTCTTGGGGGTTTCCCCCACTCGCGCTTTGCATCAAGAAGCGCAAGAGTTTGACTTCTGACTTCTGACTTCTGACTTCTGACTTCTGACTTCTGACTTCTGACTTCTGCTATACCTTTAATCAAAATTCCCCCCCTATTACCACACTTCCCACACTTCCCACACTTCCCACACTTCCCACACT
>NZ_JAAHHE010000361.1:4707-5903 GCF_010692525.1 Moorena sp. SIO3B2 | reverse complement strand
TCCTGATCATAATAAGCCAAATCCCCACTAATCCAGTACCCTTGTTTATAACTTTTGAGGGTGCGGTTAGAATCATTCCAATAGCCTGGTGTAATAGTTGGAGATTTAATACCCAGGAAACCTACCTGATAGGGTGGCAGTAGATTTCCCTCCTCATCTAATACTACAGCTTTTACAAAACTGCGTGGCTTACCCATATATCGATTATACAAGCTTGTCTGGCGACTAGAGACTTTATTAAACAAAGCCATGCCGAGTTCTGAAGCACCTAGACCATCAATAAAGACTGATTTAGAATTCCCAGCATTTACCAGAGTCCTGATATGAGCTTCATGGGCAGCATCGCCCGTATTAATCCACATTTTTACAGAACTCAATTGGTCTTTTTCTAAAGAATGGGAAGCCATGTCGGCATAGGTTTGTGGAAAAGCTGCTACTATAGTCGCTTTAAGTTCTTTAGCTTGAGTAATAGCATTATTTCCAGATAAATCTGACAAAACCATAGTGGGTAACCCCAGTAATGTTACTGTCATAAAGTAGCTAATTCCCGCCGAATGTGAACTAGGTAAGGCAAACAAAAACTTATCGGATTGACTAGCTGGGAAATTTAGCAGCCGAATTCGTTTGCCAAAGAAAAACTGTTGATGCCCAAATATCACTGGCTTAGGCTTTCCAGTAGTACCAGAGGAATGACAGATCATAATTGGATGAGAATCTGTAGGAGAATATGGATACCACTGGGGAAACTGTATCTCTGAGCTCTGAACAGATGTATTTTTGACATCTGTAGCAATAAACTTTAATGAGTCATTAGTTTTGACGTAGCCACTAATACTATCGAGGTGCTTCTGATCAGAATATAAACCAATGGCACCAACACGCCTGATAAAGTCAGCAGCAATATCAGCATCCATACGACCGTTTACCAAAACTGGAATAGCACCTAGGTTGTTTAGTGCTAAGTAATGGATAAAGTAACCGATTCCATCGTCTAAATATATAGCAACAGGATCATTCTCACGAACACCAGATTTCCTGTACCAAGAGGCATAGTTATCCACAACATCTTTTAAGGAAGATAAACTAAACCTGTTGATGGTCTCCCCTGTGAATGTTTGAAAAGGTTTTTCTAAAAACAAAAAATCATTGTTTCGATAAGGGTTATTAGCAACAGAGTACTGGAGAAAGTTACCACA
>NZ_JAAHHE010000361.1:0-3919 GCF_010692525.1 Moorena sp. SIO3B2 | reverse complement strand
CGTTGTTTCTTTGGTAATCGATACTCCCGGACATGATATTATTTACTTTTCCAGACAAGACTCTTTAACTGGAAGCCCAACATGGCGTCCACTGGGCGCAGTATGACCAAGCAGCTTATCTCCAGGCTTTAATTCTGTGACATTCAGGACTTTACCACCAGGTCCAAGAACTCTTACATGCCAATCGTCTTGGACAATCACATTTACCGGAATTCCAGATTGAGACACTGCATCGATACTGAGTAGAGGACGAACTTCTATCTTCATCCTGCCTACAACTATTTCTCGTGCCTTGCCATCACAATTTACTCCTAATACTTTGTGTCCTGAACTGAGCTCACTAAGATAATTAGTTTGACTAACACTAGACACTAAATAAGAATGTATAGCACCAGCATTGACTCGGAAAGGACGAGTTGGCATGTAGGGCAGTGGATGGGTCTCGCTGCTAACTAAAATCATTCCTTGGGAATAAGAACCAATGAGTATACCTTCATCTTTGGCAAAGTTAGAACAAGTATCTACACAAGCCCGCTCTCCCATTCCAATATGGGAAATTTTTATTACTTCAAGTTCTTCCAGTGAAACTTCCAAATTGTTGGCCTTACGACAGAGTTGCCCAAGCTCCCTGGCATCGATAATCCCGTTAGGGGTTAGCATGACCCCATGTGATCCTTTTTCTAAGACCCCCAGGACAATTTCTGCTTCCTGAATATCTTTGACAACGGTAATTATTTGGCCATCCGTGTTGTCCGCTGATGCTAAAACAATCTCCAGAGGAATTTTTGTGGGGTCTTTAAAATAGATGACAGCCCATTTTTACTGTCTAGCTATCTTACAAGCAGTTTGTAAGGTTTCGTCGTCGATAACATGAATAAAAAATCCAATTTCTGCTTTAGATTTGTAGGTTTCTGGTTGAGTAGTTATTTCAGAATACCAGGAATGATCAAACAGTAATATATCGGCGTTATCGATACATCCTTCTGCTTCTTCTGGGCTGTCTACAAAAGCAATGCGAGAGACAGAATCATGACAATCCATGACTGGACTTGATGAATCAACTACCACTCCATTGATATCAGAATTTAGAGACCCACACAGTGCTTTATAGTCAACATCATTAAAGCTTCTTAGGTCTAACCAAGATAATTTCATTACGCTACCTCCTTGATGGCAAACTGATAGGGATTACTGATAACTTTGGCAATTTCTTGAGAAATGAATGAGGGATTACTGTGTTGAAATATATTTCTACCAACAGCAACGCCTTTACCGCCAGCCTTGATGGCATCTTTGATCATCGATAAGATCGAGCTATCTGCATTGCTCTTTGCTCCTCCGGCAACGATAACAGGGATGTCAACGGCATTAACAACTTGTTTAAACGATTGAACATCGCCAGTGTAGTTAACCTTGACAATATCTGCTCCTAGCTCCCAGGCCAATCGGGTTGAGTGAGCGATCGCATCTGCATCGTACTCATTTTTAATCTTCTCTCCTCGTGCATAAACCATTGCTAGCAATGGCATACCCCATTGATGACAGGCGGCTGAGATTTGGCTGAAATCTTTGAGCATACGGTATTCATCGTTTGCCCCAAGATTAACGTGAATTGAAACTCCATCTGCACCAAGCTTAATGGCTTGTTCAACACTACTGACTAGATGTTTGGAAGATGGATCGGGAGATAGGTTCGTTGACCCAGAAAGATGCAAAATTAACGATATATCTTTCTGAATTAAACCTGGATGAATTGCCCGAGCTATCCCTTGATGAGCAACAATTGCACTAATGGTTTTCTCCGGTAACGATCTGATAAATTGATGAACTTTTGCCAGACCACTAACCGGACCCAGTGTAAACCCATGGTCAATTGGGACTATAAAATAGTTGTCTAATCCTTTGAGAATTCTTGCCAAACGATAATTTTTACCAAGAGACATAACAGACTCCTTTTGAATCGATTACAGGATGTTGTGTTTTCCAAAATCGTCAGCTGTCAGCCGTTGGCCGTTGGCCACGCTACGCGAACAGCTGTCAGCCGTTAGCTTAAAATAAACCTGTTTGGCCTATGGCCACGCTACGCGAATAGCTTTCCGTAACAGAGATTAAACGAATGCTTACCTCTTTTATTCAAAACAGTTTCCTCCTCAATAACCGTGCGCATAAGCTGATAGCTGATAGCTGATAGCTGATAGCTGCATGCTTACTGGAAAACTAACTTTTAGTGTTTCATGGCACTTAGCTCAATCTCGATATTTCTATCGTGCCTGACACTGACAAACCGAAAGTCTCAGTTTTTGCCTCAGTTTTTGTCTTAGTAACTGAAACTCAGGTGAGCTGCCTGGTTTTTTTTTGAGTAATCTCAGGAATTTCTTAGATTTGGCTCAGGTTTAACTTAACAGGATAACTTATATAGCCAAGGGAATAGGGAGTCGGGAGTCAAGGGCACCGAGGGAGTAGGGAGTGGGGAACTGTATTTTTACAACCAGCTCTGCTAGTCTAGAACTTAAACCGGTTTGTCTCAGTTTTTGTCTCAGTGGTTTCAGTTATGCTGTGTTTCTGAGATTTTTCTCATGTTTCCCTCAGATTTCCTCTTCCCTAACTAATTCCATAACTTTCCATAACATTTCTACATTGCGCGGCTTTTTGGTCACCCATACATTAAAGAGTTAGGTATAGTGATGGCTGGATTAGGGATGGTGCCATAGCGATCGACCCCATGGATTGGGGGTTAAGCAAAGCAAGATAGTGGAGTTATGATGAATTCCGTGCGAGCATCTGAATCAGGACTTAAATTAGTAGACCAAGCTAGACGTCAGAAAAGATGGAACAAAACAGCGGTAGCTTGGTATACCAGTGCATTTACCTCTAGGGCAACCTTAAACCGATTTTGGGGCAGACAGTCAATTCGTACTGACACCTTCATGGCCATTTGTAGTGCTGTAGGTCTTGATTGGGAAAAGGTAGTTGAGCCGGATGAGATTGAGATAGATCAGATGGAGCTAACAGCGCTATCGACAACTGCTCTGGCTGGAATTGGACATCTTGATTGGGGTGGAGCTCCAGAACCGAGGAGTTTCTACGGTCGGATGCAGGAACTGAATACCCTACAGGAATGGATTCTACAGGACAACTGCTGCCTGGTGGCACTTCTAGGGATGGGGGGAATTGGCAAAACCACCTTGGCTGTGAAGTTAGCCCATCTGCTACAGGATAAATTTGAGTTTGTGATGTGGCGCAGTCTACGGAATGCTCCGCCCCTAGAGGAAGTCCTGGCAGACATGATTCAATTTCTGTCTGTGCAGCAGGAAACGAATTTACCATCGTCTGTGGATGGCAAAATTTTGCGATTGATTCAGTATTTACAGACGGCGCGTTGCCTGCTGGTTCTTGATAATACCGAATCGATCCTCGAAAGTGGTTCTCGCACCGGTGGCTATCGAGAGGGATATGCTGGATACGGTGAGCTGCTGAGAACTATTGGGGAAACCTCCCACAACAGCTGCCTAGTGATGACCTCCCGAGAGCCACCTCAAGACTTGACCATTCTGGAGGGGGAAGCCTTACCGGTTCGCTGCTTCCCACTCAAAGGTTTAGCAGAAAGCCACGGACAGGAAATCTTTAAGGAAAAGGGACATTTTATTGGGGATGACACCGAATGGATGACCCTAATTGAGCGTTATGCCGGAAATCCTTTAGCCTTAAAGATGGTAGCCTGTGCAGTCAGAGACTTTTTTGATAGCAATATTGCTCAGTTTCTGGATTTTTTAAAGGAAGGCTCATTCATTTTTGATGATATTCGGGATTTACTAGATCGGCACTTTCAGCGCCTTACCTCCACAGAAAAGGAACTGATGTACTGGCTAGCTATCAATCGGGAACCCATTTCTCTTGAAGAACTGCAAGAAGACTTTGT
>NZ_JAAHHE010000360.1:0-5916 GCF_010692525.1 Moorena sp. SIO3B2 | reverse complement strand
AAATACAGGAACACTTACAACTAAAACTTGTTTGCCTCGAAACTCTTCTTCATATCTTTTACAAAAACCAGCGACTTCTACCCATTCTCCTCCTCGGTGAGAGTAGAAACGAATGCCCATTCTTGCCATTGTGCATTCCCATATACCTGAGAATTTATTGGCCATAGGCAGAGAGTTGTTAAAATACACATCTACTACCTCATTTGAAAAAGACCTTTTAGACTCACGGCAGCTCAACCACATAGCACCACAGCCTATCGCTACCTGTTTAATATTGTCATAAACAAAAATCTCTTTAATTAAAAGCTTATATTGTGGGTACAATAGTTTACAACTCATATGAAACCCTTCCAACTCTATATCTATATTATATAGTAGAGTTGGAGAAAGATCAATACTATTTATTTCTCTCCGACTCTACTCTTTGCGTATACCAGAAAATGATATATACTGAATAAAAGTGTCAAACATCTAAGCCATTAATAAATGGGGCTCCTCCATATCGGCCTTTCAGATAAGCTTTTTGCAGAGACTCGTCTTTACGTATCTCAAAAATCAATAAGTAATAATTTTAAGAGTCTTGTGATCAGTCCTAAGATTTTCGCAAACTTCCAAGAAATGTGAATAGCTGAAATACTCGTCTGAATAAGATAGTTGTATATTTGGATTGCTTTGGTGCTCGACTTCGTATCTCAAGATTTCAGAATCCAGTCGTTTCCCTATTTGAGCATTAGGACATAGCTGTAAAATTATTTCATGTATTCGCAATTTGCCTTTAACCGCATCTAAGAAGATCTCATTAAATATAATTTCGCTAAAATCTTTTTTTGTGTTATACATGTATCCAGTGTAAACGACCATATCTTCGATAACAATTGGCAAGTCATTCTTTACTAACGCTTCTATAATGTGCTTAAACAAAAAATAAGTGTCTAGGCACTCACTGTCATTTATCTGGGTTATGCATAGTCCGTCAGCCCTATTCTTTAAGCCGAAAGCCTTTCTGCCAAGATTTGAGTTAAACCTCCATGTTTGAGATTTTCTTCTAAGGCATAGCCACAATTGCTGGTATAATTGATTCATGTTAATCTGATGTTCTAGTGATTTACTCCGTAACTTTCCCTGGCCAGATTTGTGCAACCAGGGAAAGTCTTCTATTTAGATCTTGAAGCTCTACCTTGTCCTGTCTTGATAATTAGAAATATGGAAATGAATAATGAAGGCTTCTTCATTAAGTTGTTTCAATAAATGTACAGCACACTCGACATCAAATGTACGAAACTTCAGGTAATCAAGACCTACAAAATACATGATATCTTTATTTTGGTTAGTAAGGAGTTTTTTCTGGAGCCATTTCGTGAATCCCACGCTAACTTTGCCGTAATTACTTTCAAAGATTTGATCGTCATAGTTAAAAATTTCATCACTTGTATACTTCTTGGGCAAAATTTTATTTTGGGTAGCTTGTGCGATCGCCACATCTTCTGCAAATCGGGCTTTTGCCTCTTCATGAGACTTTGTCACATAATATGGGAATTTATCTTGATACAGTGTATAGAGTTTAGACATTTTCTTTAGTCCTATACTGGAGTACATATGAATATGCGTGTAGGATGCGCATCCCCCATGGATTTTAAGTCGTTTTTAATCTAACAGCTTGACATAAAATTGAAGCCCAGATAGCTCAGTGTATATAGAATCTTCAATCTGAGAATCAGTGCCGCTGTAAAGACTTCCCCCTTGCAGTTGGATTAAATCCTCAGCTTGCATCTTCAACAACCAATCATTGAATTGCTGACGACGGCAGCTAATTCCGATCTGTCTTCGTATTCGATAAATCGGAACTAGTTTGTCCAGATTATATTCAGTGTTTAGCTGATGCCAAATATCAATTACTAGTGGGCAGAAGTCTTCGTAAGATAAGGTACTTAGCTGGCAAAAATCAGTAACAATCTTGTTAAGCATATTAACATCTGATTCATCAAGGGGAACAAGGAACTCCCCGTATATAGAGCCATAAAAATGCAGGATCATATACCCACAATCATCAACCTGGATTTCAATGTCAGAAAACATGGTTTTGGAGAAAGTAAATGAATATGCGTGTAGGATGCGCATCCCCCATGGATTATTAAGCCGTTTCTAGCCTAACAGCTTGGCATAGCATCGAAGCCCAGATAGCTCAGTGTATATAGAATCCTCAATCTGATCGTCAGTGCCGTTGTAAAGACTTCCACCTTGGAGCTGGATCATGTCATTAGCTTGCATCTCTAGCAGCCATTCATTAAATTTTTGGCGATCGCAGTTGGCTCCTATCTCCCTTCGTATTCGGTAAATAGGAACTAGCTTATCCAAATTATATTCATCATTTAGCCGATTCCAAATATCGATCACTAGTGGGTAAAAGTCTTCATAAGATGAAATCTTTGGCGTCAAATAGTCAGTGGTAATTTTATTTAAATTGCGAATGTCTAGATCATCGATTGCCATAATAAAGCTAATTTCTGTTGCAGTATAAAAACAGAGATTCATTGTGCCAAATTCATCAATTTCAATTGAGATAGTATCAAACATAATTTCCTCAGAAGAATGAACAGATATGCGTGTAGGATGCGCATCCCCCATAGAACTTTAATTCTCCCCAATGTATTCAACTGCAATTAGAAAATCACCTTGGTTCCCAATCTTACGATAAAGATATCCTTTGGCAAACGTATCTTTATTGTGAGATTTATATACACACTTAGTATTTTGATCGACTTTCAGTAATATTGGTCCATTAAGCCAACCCATGAATCGCTCATCAGAAGTAATTAAATCTATCTTTTGAGCACATTCATCTGATATTATGTACTGACGCATGCCATTGACTCCTAATTCAATTAACAAAGAATATGCGTGTAGGATGCGCATCCCCCTTCTAATCAAAATTACTCGAACTCAGATTTTAGAGTCTCTTGGATGTATTGAACCCAGGCCAATGCTTTTTTGCCCTCTTCAGCGGTGAGTTCTTGCCATTTAGAGTTCAGAAAATCACTTGAAATCTCAGGCATTAATTCCTGTGCCCACTCTACAGCATCTTCTGGAGTTTTCCAGTCTTTCCATGGCCGAGCCTCAACTAGAGTTGGTGAGTTTAAATCATCTATCCAGTCCTGTAAATCATCGGCGAAAGTTTTGCCTGGACATAGATAAGTTTTATTAGATATGGTGCTTGCCCGTGATTTAGTGATAGTTAGAAGATGATTGTAATCCATTTCTCCCGCAATATCAAATTCATACTCAATTGAATTATTTTGAACTGGAGCCAAGCCTATGCGCTGTGGAGAAAGAGTTGATACTCCTTTTTTATTTGTCCTGGATTCCATCACCCATTCTGTTTTAGATCTCATCGTAGCTATAATATGGCATTTGGCTTTCAGTATTGTATCTATAAGTTTTCGCTCAATTGGCCTGACTTTTGCCCAATTTGAAAAGTTGCTATCAACTATCTGAAGAATAGACAACCAAGCATGTGAAAACGAATCAATGATTATTACATCATAAGAATTTTCTGCCATCTTAATCAGCTTTATATACTCATACGGATGAAAGTCAGACAATTCAGCAACATCATACTCAAAACGATTTGAATATCGGCTACCACTGCCATGTTCAGTATCAATTAAAGCTATCCGCTTTCCTAGCGCTGTCGCGATCGCAAGAGCAGAATATGTTTTTCCACTTCCACTTGGTCCAGAAATTGCGAGTCGAACGAATACTTCTCGTGACGATGCTTTCTTAAACATATTATTCCTCGTTTGTTTAGTTGACAGGTGTAATGGTAGATACTCATATCTACCATATATTTTAGAGTTAAAATTCTGTATGCTCAGAATCGGTATATGCATATACCGACTTATCCAAGCGAGAATCTATGGCTCCATTCATGTAGCCAATGGAATAGCCACAATTGCGTTTACACTCTCCACCACATGAAGACTTAAGTGGATTAATTTGACGAGCAATCTTTGTATACTCACACATACCTGTCCACGGTAAATTGTTGTATCCATCAAAATATCCGCGATCGTATCCGTATAGATCTTGTTGCTCTGTAAAGCCAAAATCACTCACCTCATGGACATCTGGATCCAAAGGATGCTTGTCTAGATCTGAGGATTTAGGTTGCGCAGAAGTTCGAATTTGCCTTATCATGGGATTAGCCTATTAACTGCTGGGCAGGGAAGAAGAGAAGTCTTACTACATCTGTTTCTTCTTCCTTATCTCTACTATATATGATAGAGATGATGTTGTCAAGGGATATTTATAACATAATGTAAATATCCCGCTTGTGCCCTTCTTCCTTATCTCTACTATATATGATAGAGATGATGTTGTCAAGAGATATTTGTGTATAATGTAAATATCTCATTTTTCGTGGGTAGCAAAGAGAGATCTAGCAACTCCAACTCTATAACTCTATGCTCTCTTTGCGTTTATTAATTACTTCACTATTGGTTACTCACGATTCCCGCTAGGACCAGGACCAGGACCAGGACCAGGACCAGGACCAGGACCAGGACCAGGATGATGATTGATATAACTAGACAGAACCTCAACTAGCATGCCAGCACTGTCCAGATCTATTTGAAACTGCCCTGGATTTAACCCAGAATTTTTATTAAAGTTAAGAATTAAGCTGTCTCCTAGGACTTGATTGTTATTAGAGTTAACAATTAAGCTGTCTCCTAGGACTTGATTGTTATTAGACGACAGAACCTCAACTAGTATGGCAGCACTGTCCAGATTTATCGGAATCTGCTGTGGACTTAACCCAGAATTTTTATCAAAGTAAAAAATTAAAATGTCTCCTAGGGCTTGATTGTCACTAGACAGATGTACAATCTCTAAATCTATAAGTTTCGGCATAGCACAAGGCTCAACTAAACTAAACTGCATTTCCAGAATATATGGTAGAATGGGTATTAGAATTTGTCAACTTCAATTACCCATTCAATACATTTTTTAACAATTTCGCCATGGCATGGCCTCGGGGCACACCAACAAACTAAATTAACCTGTTTATCAGAGAGGACAAGTTTCTTGATTCTTTTTAGCTCTGCAATAACAGCAGAATCGTTTGCTTGTATCCTTCCCCACAGCCACTTACGATACAACTGGATGACCTCATTCCTTGAGGATGTCCCCACTTTATATGGATTTCCCAAGACAGACGGTCGTCCAATATATATGTCTCTATCATCTAAGCTTTTTGGCAGATAGGACAAGGCTTTCTTGTTCAATACTTTAATCTTTTTCATTTTGCATGCGTCACATCTACATATCTAGTATATATTATAGATATGTAGATCTAAAGAGTCAAGAAAAATGCAGGCACTCGCAAAGATATCAGTTTCTGACTTTATTGAGTGGGCTGAGTCAAAAGCTCATTTGTTAGAACAAAGCATCTATACCCAAGATTATAAAAGGCTTGTAGTCCCATTGGGATATAAATTAATTAGTGTTAAACCACTGAAATACGTTAAAGCGCATACTGACGCAAGAATGGATAAACTAGCCTCAAGATTTTGCCCAAACTGGAAGTTGTCGCTTCTTTGCAAATATGCCAAAGGAGGAGGCGTTAAATCTCACAGAGATGCATCCATATATGGTTCACGGGCTTTTGTAGTAAGCAGTACTGACTACCTCTTTATTATTGATGGTTTAGAACATAAATGTAAAGGTGGGGTGATCTATGAATTTAATTCCAAAAAACTTCATAGTGTACCACCGTTAGCAGATCAAAGATGGGCTCTAATTTGGTGGGAATCATCAAAGATCTTGGATGCACAGCAAGCACAATTGAGTTTATTTTAAATTAGCTTGTTTTCCCTACCTCTACTATATAATATAGACATAGAGTTAGGAATACAACAA
>NZ_JAAHHE010000036.1:0-51623 GCF_010692525.1 Moorena sp. SIO3B2 | reverse complement strand
AGTATAGTCCTGATTATAACTTAATTGAATTGGTTTGGCATTCAGCAAAAGAATATATTGCCAATCGAGTTTTCAAATCAATTGAAGAATTAGAATGTTTGTTAAATCATCTTTTAAATGAAGGAGGGTTAATTATAAAATGGGTACGAAAAATAAAAAACAAAGGCAATGCTGTTATCACAGTTTAAATGCGCAACAGCTTACAACCTATTGGATTGGCTATATATAGACTCCAAGCTTGATATGACAAGCATTTAGTCCTCCACAGTCACCTCATGACGCGCCGTTTACCGAAAAGATCCAGTAATGGCCGTCGGCTTCAGTTCCCAAATAAGGCTGATCCATACGGCAATCAACGAGTTTAATCTTATCCTCAGATTGCAACTGTTTGTAGTAACCCTCAAAGTCGTAGGTGTTGTAATACGTTGTTTTGGTACTCATGATAATAGTTCCTCCTGGCTTTGTGACCTGTGCTAACCATTTCAGAGATTGAGGTTCAACAAAGTCCAGGGCAAACACACCACAGCAGAGGGTTAGGTCATACTGTCCATGCAGAAAAAATGGCAGTGGATGGTTTAAATCAACCCATCCAATTAAGGTTTGGTAGGCTCCAGTTTTATGGGCTTCTACAATCATGCCCTGGGATAAATCTGTCCCATCAATATGCCGAAAACCCTGCTCCTGTAAGCCTTTGCCAACCAACCCTGAGCCGCATCCCACATCAATGACCTTAAAATCAGGATTTGTTGGATTGATCAACACTTTGCCACTGTTGACTATTTCCATCAGATAACGAACGATGTATTCTGGCCCATCGTAGTTTCTGGCTGCAACATCTCGGTTGTAGTCCGGTGCCCATTGATCATAGCGTTCTTGGTGAGTCTGCATAACGGTAGACCTGCTTATCTAGAGAACAATCAAAATTGGTATCAAACATCCCTATTGCTTAACTGGGATCAGTCTTTGAGCTTTTGTCGTATTAAACAATGGACTCTCCATAATCAATTCACCCTCTTCCTTACAGACATCTAGGGCAAAAGTAGTGAAAAAGCCGTAGCCCAAAATGTCGATAAAGGGTTTAAGTTTTTGAACCCTATCTAAATCATAGGTTGAATCTGCTGCGATAAATCTCATCACAAAGGCTCTTCTCCTATTAATGGGACCCTCGGTCAATAGACAAGTCCGATGCATCACCTCCTTGTCAAACAAAAGTGCATCGCCTAATTCAAAGTCATCCGTTTCAGCCTGAGTTCTGAGAATTGTATCAACCTCAGGTGAGTTAACCATCAAAGATTCTAAACGCCCCATTTCCTCTTTCGATGGAGCTGCATCTTGTGCTTGCAAGCCTTGTACATAAGAAGAAAGGATTAATGCATAGTCATAAAGAAATCTTCCAGAAAATTTTTCCTTTGAGACATAGCTCATCCCTCCTGCTTGTGCATTTGTATCTATCTTGGTTAAGGGAATCCAAAGGGTACAGCCAAAATCTTCTAATTGCTGGCAGGCAAAACTCAACATATCGGCGTGCCACTCGAATCCTGAATTGGTGTTTTTCTCTATTTCATAGGCCATGTGTTGAGTAGAGAATAACGAGCATTCGCAAAGCTTCGCGAATGTTGATTGAAATAGAGGATGCTGAATTATTTCGATATCTTCATTGTTTTCCATATCAAATTTATACTTTGAAAATGCATCTTCATAGGCTATTTTTGCATCTTCAAGCTCCTGTGATAAGATTCCATCAAGACATTTTATTGCCTCTGGTGCAAGAAAACCTTTCAGCTTGACAAATCCTTTTTTTTTAAAATTGGCAATATCTTGCTCTGTTAATTTGAAGGATGAAGAAATCATTTTTGGTTCTGTTTAAATTCAAAAAAAACCATCAATATCTTACAAAGATTGAGAGGAAAAGTCAATCATTTTTACCATTAGGTAAAGTTAATTATTATTACGATTGAAAAATGGATCTGATTGGTCACTGAGGCTTCTAGGAAGGGACTTGAGTGTGGCTTGCAGCTTCTCTACCCGCGATTCGCCCAAAAACCAGACATTCCGTGATGGCACACCCCCCTAGACGGCAGGCTCCGTGAATACCGCCTGTGACTTCTCCTGCGGCATACAGCCCGATAATCGGGCGATCGCCTTTCCCCAGAACCCGCCCGCGAACATCAATTTTAAGGCCTCCCATAGTGTAATGCACTTTAGGCCATAATCGAACGCCATAAAAGGGGGAACTCAAGGGCTTGGCATAATCCCGTATAAATTTACCAAACTCTGGGTCTTGATGCTGTTCCACAAAGGAGTTATATCGACTGATGGTTTGGTTGAGTTTCTCTAAGGGAATCTGATACGTGCTTGCTAAAGACGATAGGGTCTCAAATTTTTTCACCACGCCTCGATCTAAATCAGGTTCGATCTCAATGCCAGAATTTTGCATTCCCGCAGTATCCGCAATACCAATACAAGGATGACCAATTTCTAACAACTTATCTGTCCACCTTTTGCGATCAGCGAGTTCATTAATAAAGCGTTTTCCAGTAGCCGGATCAACCGCTAATCCATAGGCTAGCACCGTATAGCTAGCAAAGAGTGGAGCAATGCCATAGCCTGTTTCATCTGGAGAGACCCAGGGAGCAAGCTGAATCTGATCCAAATCGAGGCACTGGGCACCAATTCTGATGGCTTCTACCAAGGCTTCTGCGCTGGTATTGGGGACATTGGTGTGATCCAGATTGGGGGGGAGATGGGGAGCGTATTGCTGCCGAAAACCGGTATCTCCGGAGAAGCCCCCTGTTGCTAAAACGACTCCCTGGTTAACGTTAATCTGCTGGATCGGAGCTGATGGCTTGGTTGTTTGCACTTCTACTCCTGTGAGGATCGGATGGGTATCTCTCTGGGAGTTTACCAGTAATTTGCTCAGGCGAGTTTGGGTTCTAATTTCGACCCCGAGTTGCTTGGCTTTAGTCAACAGTGCAGTGATCATGGCGGCACCTGACACGTCTTCTGGTGTGTGGTTGCGAGGTACAGAGTGGCCACCATACTGATCCACTCGATCCTTGAATTTCACACCAAGTTCATTCGTGAGCCACTCAAAAGTGGGGTAGGATTGCTCGATCACCTGTTGAACCAAGCGCGGATTGTTTCTCTGTTGTCCTGCCTGGCACATATCTGATTTCAACAGGCTGAAAGAGTCTTGGATGCCTTCTCTGGCTTGAATCGGAGAACCCACAACGGTCACAGTTCCTCCACTAACAACTGAGTTACCGCCGAGGCTGTTTTCCTTCTCCAAGACAATGACTGATGCGCCAGCTTGGGACGCGGAGATCGCCGCACTCAGACCAGCAAAGCCACTCCCTACCACTACAACATCAGCGATCGCGTTACTAGTATCAGCCATATCATTCACTTGCTCTCAATATATGACTTTTGCCCAAGGTTTTGCTCCATGACTTGCATTGACTGCCGCACTCTTTCTGCCTGGCTGCTGTAGGGATAGTTCTGATTCCAGCACATAGCCTGCTAGCCGGGTTAAACCGGTTTCAATTTGATGGGCAGGGCAGGCAAAATTTAATCGTAAAAAGGCATGATCGTGCTCATGAAAATCAATGCCAGGAGTGGAACTCAGAGCATAATTCTGAGCCAGATGCAGCGATAATTCCATGGCATCTTGTTCTGCCTCTGCCACATCTACTAGCGCAAAAAAGCCAGCTTGAGGGTGAGTTCGCAGTTTTAATCCAAGGCGTTTGGCTGTGCGCTCAAACAGCAACCAATTGTAGCGCAACAGATATCGGTGTTTGCTCACCAATTCATCCCAGTGTTGTATCAGGTTCTCCGCAATCAGTTGGCTGGGTCAAAATGCAAGCACAGTAAGCTTTTAGGGATTGATAGTACACCTGTATGGGGTAACTTCAGTCTTGACAGGACTTGATTTACTCGCGGTGGGATTTTCATCCCTGGCTGACTATGGTTAGTAGTGCAAGATGTGATTTAAAATTGGCTGATATCAAATTATCATTGGTAAATTAACAAGTAATAAGTAACCAGTAAATAATTACTAATAACAAAATACTTTTGATTTAACTTTTGAGTTATCTAAATTAGATACTACTTCAGATAACTCCTGGGGTTCGTCGATCAAAAAATCGGGTTGATATTGAGCTAGGGCTTCTTTATAATTAAATCCCCAACTCACAGCAACTACTTTAATAGTATTTTTATTAGCTGCCTCAATATCCCTAGTTTCATCTCCGACATAGATCACATCAGCAGGATTTAAATTATGTTTTTTGAGGAATTTACGAATAACTTTTTCTTTCCCCAATATGGGACTCCCTGAGTCAACAAAATCAAAAAGCTTTACCCAAGAATTATGGGTCAGAAAAAGGTTAACGTTTTCTGCCGAGTTAGATGTCAATATCCCTAATTGGTAACCTTCAGATTTTAAATCATTTAAAACGTCAATTATTCCAGGAATAGGAGTTAAACTTTGAATATCTTGGCGTAATAGTTTTTGCACCTTTTTTAACAAAAACGGTATTTTAAACCTCGAAATACCCGATTGCTTAATAATTTCCCTAGAGCTTAAATGTCTAATTTGCTCCAATTTTTCAGCTGATGTGGGCTGATATCCAAATTCTCCCGCTAAGCTATTACTAATCTTGACAATGGCAGTAAGGGTATCAGCCAGAGTCCCATCAAAATCAAAAAGAATTACTTTTACACTCATTGAGCAATTAACAATTAACAATTCGCAATTCGCAATTCGCAATTCGCCACCCAAGTAATCAATGACTAGTCAGACTAGTCAACGGATTTTTGAGATGCATCAATATTAGCTTGGGCATTGCGCCGTAGCATATTTGGCTTAATACGCCGCAGCGCCGAAGCTGGAAACCGTCGATTCCACTCCTGATCAGATATAGTAGCTAATTCTGTGAGTCGAGGAGCCACATTCCAAGGGTAGGGCTGAAACTCTACCACATCAGTTTCTTTAGCAAAACGTTGGTTCCAGGGGCAAACATCTTGACAGATGTCACAACCAGCAACCCAGCCTTCTAAATGGGGTTTAATCGATTCCGGCAAGTTTTCAGCCCGATTCTCAATGGTATGATAGGCGATGCAGCGGTTGGCATCAACGACAAACGGTTTGGTAATAGCACCCGTTGGACAGGCTTGAATACAGCGGGTACAGCTACCACAGTGTGAGGTGTGAGGGGTATCTGGGGTCAAGGCTAGGTTAGTCAACACTTCCCCTAAAAATACCCAACTGCCATACTCCCGCGTAATTACATTACCATTTTTAGCAATCCAACCAATACCTGAGCGCTGCGCCCAGACTTTATCTTGTACTGGCCCTGTATCAGCATAGTAACGCACCTGGATTTCTTCTGCTTGTGCTTGTAACCAAAAGGTCAATTCCTTCAATTTTTTATGCATGACCTTGTGGTAATCTCTGCCCCAACCGTAACGGGAGATTTTCCCATACTCAGGGCTTTCGGGACGCTGCTGAGGGGTGTAGTAGTTGAGAGCAACAGAAATTACTGACTTCACCTTTGGCATACAGGCACGAATATCCAAGCGTCGAGGATTTGCCATCCAATCCATTTCTGCTTGATACCCTAACCCTAGCCAAGCCTTCAAGTTTTGCTCTGCTGAGTCATTATGATCAACATCCACAGCTGCAATGCCGACCTTATGAAAGCCCAGGGAGTGAGCTTTCTGTTTTACCTCAGTGCTAGTAACTGATATATCCAAGCTGTATTTACGAAATAACTCTACCTCTAGGGTGTGTTAATAACGCACCTTCACCCAAGACTTTTCATCCAACACCTTTCATCCTTTCCCCAATCTCTACAATAACCACAGTAATGTTATCCCTACCGCCTTGCTCTTTAGCCGCTTCAACCAGGATAACCAGAGCCTGATCAATACTTGAACTCTCTTGGAGAGAGGAAGCAATCAATTCATCGGAAAGTTCTTCGGTAAGTCCATCGCTACAAAGCAAAAGGCGATCGCATAATTTAACCTCTATCGGATAGACATCGACTTTAGGTAAATCCTTTCTGCCTAGACATTGAGACAGAACATGACGCCAGGGATGCATCCGAGCCTGTTTAGCTGTCAGTTCTCCCAACTTAACGGCTCTGGCTACCCAGGTGTGGTCTTCTGTAATCTTCTCTAACTTAGAATTTCGGAACCGATAGAGGCGAGAATCTCCTACATGAGAAAACCAACACTGGTCTTGACGGAACATCACCACTACGGCAGTGGTTCCCATATCTGACCGTTCTGGATGAGTTTGCTGATCGTTGAGGATAGCCTGATTGGCTTGATAGATCGCTTGTTCTAGTAACTCATCAGAAGGGGTTTGAGAGTTCCAATCCTTATTCAAATAAGTCTTAATCGCCTCAGTGGCGATTTTACTTGCCTCTTGTCCACCGGCATGACCACCCATGCCGTCGGCAACAATAAAGAAGCGACCGTCCGGGTCTATGTAGTAGTCATCTTGGTTAACTGTACGTAGTAAGCCCGGATCTGTAATACCGGCGAAGCAACTTTTCATCACATCGGTTGTTTACTGGCTTGATGCTTTAGACATCTCCAGAAACTCGGTTTTGACCCAGGCAGTGCAAGGGTTTGAGGTTAATTTTTGGAGATGTCTTTTCTGCTCGTCCGTGAGCTTCAGTTTGGTTTTGATGGATAGAAGCATAATTATTATCGACCTAATTCAGTTTAATTAAGGAAATGTCCAAAGATGTCCGGATAAATGCCGAAATATCCAACGATTTAGCCTCCTAGTACTTGCTAGTACAGTGGATAGATCGTGGAATAAGGAGTTATTACGACTTTACAACAACTACAACATCCGATCAAACCGGTCAAGCCGTCGGAGCAACCTAATTAAGGCAAATCCTAACATAGCTGCCACCAAAACGACTACCAAGGCTAGTACAACATTACCATTGACAAATAAAATAGTAGCCGAAAGGGTGAACGCACTGATTAATAAAGTATAGTTGGTTCCCAACTGAATACCACTCAGCCGTCGTAAAACCCGGTCTGATTCAATAGAGCGCACTCGAATGCGCAGGTCTCCTCTTTCTAATTTATCAATAGTACTTTCAATGCGCTGGGGCAAACCTAATGCTGTACTACTCATCTGTGCGGCTTGGCGTCCCAGTTCATTAATAAAGCTATTGTTGTCAGGAGTGTTGCCGTTGGTCATAATCTCTAGTGCGAAGGGTTTTGCAACTTCCATAAAATTAAATTCGGGGTCTAAGCCTTTACCCACTCCTTCCAGTGTAGAAAAGGCTCGCATCACAAATGTGAACGTTGCTGGGAATCGAAAAGGCTGGCCATAAGCAATTTCGTAGAGGTCATCGCTGATGTTACTGACCGATTGCTCCTCAAAGGGCTTATCCATGAAATTATCCAGCATGTACTGAACTGAGCGCCTTACCGGTCCCATATCACTCACTGGTGAGAGCGCACCCAATTCAATTAGGGAAGTCACCACTCGGTCGCCGTCTTTTTGGGCAATGCCAAACAGGGTTTCCATCAGTTGCTCGCGCACATTGGCCTTAATCTGCCCCATCATGCCAAAGTCGTAAAATATCAGGGAACCTTGATGACTAACCGCAATATTTCCCGGATGGGGGTCAGCATGGAAGAAGCCATCATTTAGCAACTGCTGTAGGTAAGCTTCTGCGCCCAGACGAGCGATTAATTTGCGGTCTAGACCAGCTGCTTCTAGAGCTTCGTAACTACTAATCTTAATCCCTGGTAAAAATTCTAGGGTCAAAACTCGTGATGAGGTATAGCGCCAGTAGACACGGGGTACCTTCACCCAGTCATAGCTGCGGAAGTTGCGCCGAAATGTATCTGCATTTCGACCTTCATTGAGATAATCAATTTCTTGCCAAAGAATGCGACAGCACTCTTCATAAATCCCGCTCCAGTCCCGACCACGCCCCCAGTCTGGATGGTTTTGAAAGTAATAGGCGATCCCCTTGAGAATTTGTAAATCAATGGTAAACAGTTTTTTTAAGCCTGGTCTTTGGACCTTAATCGCTACCTCTTCACCACTGCGAAGTTGAGCTTTGTGAACTTGCCCTAAGCTAGCCGCCGCCAGAGGAATTGGGTCAAAACCACTGAACAGTTCCTTGATGGGCTTGCCTAAATCTTCCTGGATGATCTGCTCAACTTGCTCGTAACTAAAGGCAGGAACCCGGTCTTGTAGTTTGCTAAGTTCTTCTACGTACTCACTGGGGAATAAATCGGCACGAGTGGAGAATAACTGTCCAACTTTGATAAACGTTGGTCCGAGATCTAAGAATGTATCTCGAATCCAGATAGCTTGTGTTTTGCGTCTATATGCCTGCTTTTGCTCCGTATATCCTCCCCGATAACTCCAAGGTTTCCCATCAAGCCACAACCCAGTCATGAGGGTCAAAACAAAACGCCAAATATCAATAAAACGCCTTTGACGGGAGTAATTTTCTTGATTCCACCGATAAGCTTTTTCGCTGTATGGCTTACCTATAGAACTTTGGCTAGACACATTGCGTTCCTGATCTAGTGTAAGGTTAATAGAGTTTTGAGAAAGAGCAGACACTCGGATTTCTCTGTAAGGTTTTTATCAAAAAAATAGCAGGTTATTAAAAAAAGATTAAAAAGCCTCGAAACTACTCCCTTTTGTAAATAATTTAGGGCAGTAACGATTAATCTTATCAAGATTGCTTGCGATAGTTTTTTAATTCAGTACGCAAGCTGGCAATTTCTGCTCGCAGCTCATCAATCATCGCTTGCAGATCAGCTGGCTTGGATCCTGTTTTACCTGTGTTACTACCTGTGTTACTAATAGTAGAATCAGCTGCTGCTCCGGCTTCCCGATTGGCACTTTCTATTACCTGATCGGTAAACTGCCGCAGTCGATCACGCTGCTCAGCATCAAACTTGCCTAACTCACTCAGGGCATTGGTCAGAGCATCCTCGAGCTGCCGATTAATGGCTTGAGCTGCAGCCCTACCCAGAAAAAAGGCATGAATTACAGAGTTACTCATTGATAAGTTTCTTTAGCTTACGTAACAAATTATAACGTACTTGCCCAGGATTATGAGTGAATTCAAATCTAGTTACTTGCCTCGTATATCCTCAGTTTGTCCAATCTGCCATGTCCTTTTAATTTAAAAATTTATTATTATATCACTTTATGTATTTAAATCTAACAGGACTTAGGAAGTAACTTTTCCTTAGTCGCCCTACTACTTATTAAGCGCGTTTGGTGGCCAGTGTGCTGTAAGTCCTGTACAAGTATGAATATGAATAAACCACCTTGATGAGGTTGAAGGTGTTTCAGAGTTGGGGTTCTGACAAAGGCCAATTGCTGCGAGGAGGGAAGGATTGATCGGTGTGGAAGATGGTAGAACCAGGTTCTTTTTGAGAGTTCATTCGCAGTGCGAAACCAAATCCTAATCCGGCTGAGGCGGCAAGAGCACCGGTCATCAGTAGGGCTTTCAGTGGGAATCCAGCTTTGGTAGTTTTGAGTTTTGAGGTTTGAGTTTTGAGCTTGGCGTGGACAGTTTTGAGAACAGCTAAGGTCTGAGTGCTCAGTTTTGAAGGCTGAGTGCTCAGTTTTGAAGTCTGAGTCTTCAGTTTTGAAGGCTGAGTGCTCAGTTTTGAGGGCTGAGTCTTCAGTTTTGAGGGCTGAGTCTTCAGTTTTGAGGGCTGAGTGCTGAGTTTTGGGGAAATTAATGACTTTTGCTGAGGACTCAGCACTTTCAATTGAGAACTGCTTTGAGGAACTTTCTCCTGAGTTGGCAGCAGCGATAACCAAGCTTCTACAGTTTGAGGACGTTGATTGGTGACCATGTGCAAGCCACGCCAGACTGCTTGTTTAACTACTGGAGTTAGGTTTTGTGGACATGGTGGTAAGTCCGGCAGGAAAAGAATATAGAAACCTTCCTGGGCATGCAATACTTCCCTGACTGGTGCGGGTAAGGGTGGGGTTCCAGTTAGCAAGCAGTAAAAGGTTGCGGTTAAAGAGTAGACATCGGTTGCCTGGGAAAGTTGCCCTTTAGAAATGTACTGTTCTGGGGCGCTATACCCAGCAGCAATTAAACTGGCGTGGGTTTGCCTGACTCCTAGGGTGAGTTGACTAGTAATCCCAAACTCACATAGCACTAGTTTATCGGTATCTTGACGCAGAATTATATTTTCCGGTCTAACATCTAGATGCAGCAAACCCTTTTGATGTAATATGCTAAGGGCATCGCCAATTTGACGAATGTATGCAATAGCTTGAGCTTCTGGAACCAAATTGGCTTGGATGAGTTCAGCTAACGTCTGCCCCGGAATATATTCCATGACTAGGTAAGGTCGTCCGGCAGCTTCAAAGGATTCGATTACCCTGACTAAATGCTGATGCTGACAGCCGCTCAAGAGCCTACCAAGGGCAATAAATTGCCGCTTGAACTGGTCACCATGGGGATGGTGGCACAGATTGTCGCTGAGGGTTTTGATCACCACGGTTTGACCAGACTCAGCGTTGATAGCTAGGTAGGTTATGCTAAAGACACCTTTGCCGAGCTGGCTATGAAGAACATATTTGCCGTTGTGCAAGACTGTGCCTGCCTTTAAGTCCATGAAAGTTCAGTTCAACTCCCACCTATGCTAACCTTAAGTGGTGCAGAATGGTTGACACGCCCTAGGTTTCGTTCCTCGTTTTTTGAGCAATCTTGGATCAAGGAAAAACCAGGATAACTATCAGCTAAATTATTCAGCTTCATTATTCTATGCTAGGAGTCGTTAATCAGGAGCAAAGATTACCAAGGGTTCCCAATTAGGGTAAAAGCGCTCCAATAGTAGGGATGTCGTAACTCCACATCTGGCAACTTGGCTAAGGCTGGTGGTAAAGGAAAACTGCCCTGATCCGTTACCAACTGCCCTCTCTCCAGACGGACTGTACCCCTGAGCAGATTTAACTGAGCTTTCCGTATCGCCTCGGCTTTCACTGGGACTTCCTGTAATTTTTCGTAAAACGTTGTCATTAGCCCCAGGGTACCCTCATCGCTGACATACCAGAGACTTCCCAATGCGGACTTGACCCCCGCTAGCACTGCTAGACCGGCAAATCCTAATTCGGCTTGCTCGTCTCCTAAGGCAGTACGACAGGCACTTAAGACCAACAACTCTACCTTAGGCTTACTTAAGCCTAGTTTATGGAGCTGGTTAAGTTGCAGCTTGGTATCCCACAGCTGGATGTAGGAATTACTGGGCTTACCGGCTAGGAATTCACTATGGGTAGCCAAATGAACGATACCAAAGGGTTGTGAGGCACGAGCTTTTCTCAAATTTGCTACGGTGAACGCTTCGTTAAGTAATGCCTTTCCTGACCAGAGTTTTTCTGTAACCATCGATAACTCTACAGGAACGGCTGGTAATGGGTTTTTGTTCTTAAAGTAGGATGCTCCCATGGCCAAGACTTGAAATTTCCTAATGTCTACATAGTTCATGTTGGTTAATGATAGAGTTGGCATTAAACCAAGGCTATATCGTTCTACAATAAAACCAGTGCCATCATGGAGTGCTGCCATGGGTAAGGAGCGCAAACCAACGTCCATGATAAAGGCAAGATTATTTATTTTTTTGGCTTTTAGCTCCTGCTCTACCGGACTAATCAACCAACGATACAACTGCTGAGCCAAGGGTAGGTAGACATTTGCGCTTTCGAAATTGGTGATACTCTTTTGGAATTCCCGAGCAACAGAGAGAACTTGCGATCGCGTTGCTCCCTGCACCTGTTTTCTAATTACTGTTCCCGAAGCCGTAACGACTAGTAATTCGAGCTGTGTATCGAGATTTTCTTCCCAGTGTGACCTAGTCTTTTGCCGATTTTCCGTTGTCTCTCGTTCCGGTTTGGTTGACGTCAATCCCTTGGAATTAAATGGCTTTCCCTTGGTAGTTTCCGCTTTAAATCCCGGTTTAAAGAACAGGTAAATTATGGCAGGTTTGAGTCCAGTAATAGTTTCAATTTTGCCTAGGTGGGCTTGGGCTTCTTCCAGGGTAACTATGGGAGTTTTGCTAATGCCTAGATGTTTTTCAAACGCATAGGTGAAGCCTCCCTCAAGTTGTTTAACATCAGCTTCTGCTTCTAGGGTAGAGTTAGATAATTTCCTGGTAACTAGCCGTGGTTCCGATTGTGCCGGGGATTGACTACTATTAGTATTAGGAATCTCTGCTTCTAGGGTAGAGTTAGATAATTTCCTGGTAACTAGCCGTGGTTCCGATTGTGCCAGGGATTGACTACTATTAGTATTAGGAATCTCTACTTCTAGATTAGAGTTAGATAATTTCCTGGTAACTAGCTGTGGGTCCGATTGTTCCAGTGATTGAATACTATTAGTATTAGTAATTTCTGCTATAGGATTTGTTTCTATTGGATTGAAATTCATTTTGTTTAAATTCAGATCAGCTTCTCTTTTAGTAGACTGCTCTTCTATTTCATTGGAGTCGGTTTGAGTTGGCCTATTGGAATTTGGAATCAAATTGGTAGCCATTGCTTGACCTTGGCTAGTCAAATTTGAAGATGGCTCCCCAGTCTTAATTTCTATATCACCTGAATCTGAGATCGTCGAAGTCAAAAAGGATCCTGGGGGAAGAATGGTAGAATCACCTGTAGAAATAGCTCCCTCTGTACCATTAGTACTGCTATTTCCCACCTCAAAGGGGGTTTGCCCGTTTCCCCCATGACCGATGGTGATTTTTCCTCCACCATCTCCCCCAACTGTAGCAATGCTCACTGCTGTTTCTTTGCCCTCGATTAAGGTATTAAAGGTATCAGTGGCTGTAAACATATCTTCTGTGGTAATTTCCACATTCCCGCCTTTGCGATCGCTACCACCTTGGGCATTGATCCAGCTAACCTGAATATTACCGCCATCGAGGGTAACATCCCCTCCCTTGCCAACTGTTGCTGATGAGTTAAGCTCTTCCGTGCTCAGAGTCTCAGACGCTGTGATTGTAATCGCTCCACCATCTGTGTTGATATCACCTACAGTGACATTAACGCCATCAATGGTGATCTCTCTACCCAAAGTAGTGATCGATTGGGTAGGATCCATTGAAAAATCCCCACCGTCAATGCCATCAGCATTAGCAGTAAACTTTAGGGATAGGGGATTAGCACCACTAACCCCTTGATCAGAGAAGTTCAGAGAGACGTTAGGGGCAATGGTAATATCATTACTAGCGTTGAGAACAATGTTGCCCAAGACTTGTTCTAGGGCATTCGCGCTAAGGCCAGGTGTCCCCCCATCCCCGGACAAAATTTCCATCACATCAAAACCAAGGGGATTATCCCCTAGCTGCTGACCAGCAATCCCTGTCCCAGGTACAATAGTAATGTTATTGTGGTCGAATGTAATCGTGCCGTTTTGACCAACAGGGGCGGTGAGATCAACTTTTTTGCCATCAAAGATTAAAGTCTGTTGGCTAGATATCTCAACTGTCCCACCATCTGGTGTTTTATCACTTCCGGCCTGTGAAGTTTGCTCTTGAGCGCCACGGGCAGTAATATCCCCGTAGAATGCTGTAGTTTCCTCTGACCAGACAGTAACTCGACCTCCGTCTCTATCTGCCGCTTGTCCATCAACCTTAATCACGGAATCACGGCTGACAAAGGTGCGATTGGCATTTAATTTCACATTGTCTGGATTGTCTTGGGGGTTCTTCCCAATCCACACCTGGCCACCATTACTACCGGAAGAGTTAATCGTGGCATCAATTAGAGCAATGCGATCGCCTAATACTGTTACACTGCGTCGCCTAAGTTCTTGGTTGGAAACATCTAGGGTACCGGACACAATGGTTGTTCCTGTCTCAGTGGGAACTATGGTGCCAGAATCCGTCAGCTGTACTGTTCCATTGGAATTGGCACTGAGTCCGGTCTCAACGCCTTGGGCTGGTCCTGTGAGTAGCTCTGGTATATCTAGTGCGGTAATTAATGGTTGCCCATCTAGTGTACGAGGGGGGTCAATCTCTAGATTCAACAAATTTCCAGATTGAGAAATCTTAACCAAACTTTGCCCTGGTACAGCAGCGATAGTAATATTGCCTCCCGGTGCGTTCAGTTGCCCAGTGTTAATCACACTACCCCCGATCAAGGCGATCCGTTGATTGTCTGGCACTTCCAGGTCACCAGCGTTAATGATACTTCCAGGTTGGGCTAAATCAAAGGCAAAGCTAGTGGGCTCACCAATTAAGTCCTGGTACCTCTTATTGTCACCAAAGGCATCAAACCAATTCCCGTCCTCAAAGCCAATCCCAGTTGCTGTGGTTGCTGTAAAGGAAGCAGGGACATTCAGTCGAGCATCAGCCCCAAAAATAATCCCTGCTGGGTTCATTAAGTATAAGTTAGGGCTCCCATTACCGCTTATGATTTGAATTAGACCATTAATAATTGAGGGATTACCGCCTACGACTCGCCCCAAAATATTCCTAACCTGGGGATTATTAGGGATAAAATTGGCAATCTGACCGGAATCGAGTCCAAATTCCTCAAAACTGTGGAACAGATTCGGTTGATTGCTATTAGAGAGGCTACCACCAGTGATCTCGAAGCTTTGACCATTAGGAGTTACAATTGTCCCTGCACTGTCTTCTGCTGAAGTGATTTGTGCTATTGCTGGTAGCCCACTTGGGGAGAGCAACATGGCTACCCCCCAGGGCATGACTTGAGCTAGAGATAAGCGGTTGAGGAATGAAGGAGAGATTTTTCCCTTAGAGCCTTGAGGGGGGAAAATCTTGCCCTCTAGGGGACTGCACCGCCCTTGGTACTTAGAATTGCTGGGCTTGGGTCTTACTACCGGTTTCCCCATAATCTTCATAGCAACCCCTAACGTTCTCTGTCTATTAGTCATGCAGTGTAGTGTTCATGCACCTAGTTGGAAACAGCTGTAGCACCGATCCACTAGGGTAAGGCCATGGTAATTTTACTAATTTAAAACTAAAATAGCCATGGTAAAATAGCCATGGTAGGATAGCCATCCTTAGTGATCACTGATCACAGTAACAGAATAGGTGTAACTTATGGGATATTCTGTCTAGCTGACAACAGCTAAATGGTTGTCTTGTGGTACCTGCTGAGGTGCTTCTGCAGGTAATCCTACAATATCTTGGTACATATTGATATATTCCCTGGCTGACTTCTCCCAACTAAAGTCTTGGCTCATAGCTCGTTGCTGCAAACTCCGCCATTCTTTCTTGTAGCGGAAACCTTCCCAAGCCCGAACCATACAAGTATATAAATCTAACGGTTCGTAGCGGTCAAAGCAGTAACCCGTTCCAGTTTGGTTGATAGGATCATGGTGGGAAACCGTATCCACCAAACCGCCAGTACGTCGTACAATGGGAATACAGCCGTAACCCATGGCCAGCATTTGGCTAATCCCACAGGGTTCAAAGCGGGAAGGCATTAAGAATACATCACTACCAGCATAGATCCGTCGAGCTAGAGGATCGTTATAGAGGATTTGAGCAGACATTCGTCCTGGATAGCGGGATGCGATTTCCCACAGTTGGGTTTCATAGTAGCGCTCTCCCGTACCTAGGACTAAAAATTGACAATCGGTGTAAGCTAGGAAACCCTGTAAAACTTGCACGAGCAGGTCAATCCCTTTCTGTTCCACTAAGCGGGAAACCATACTGATCAGACAGGTATCGGGATTGATGGCTAAGCCGACTTCTTTCTGGAGGGCTACTTTGTTTTTGCTGCGGATGTCGAGAGTATCAGCGGTGAAGTTGTGAGGAATGTAGTTATCGGTTTCGGGATTGTAACTTTCTGTATCAATCCCATTGACAATTCCAACAGTTTTACCACTGATAAATGACAGCAAACCTTCTAAGGACTCACCGTATTCAGCAGTTTGAATTTGTTGAGCGTAGGTGGGAGAAACAGTATTTACCCGGTTAGCATACTGTACAGCTGCCGCCATAGTATTATGACCTTGCATATACCAGGGACACCAAGTCATTTCTTCTAAGCGCCAGCGCTGGGGGCCTTGATAAGCCAGGTTGTGAATTGTGAAAACTGTGCTGATATCTGATGATTGGTTCATCCAAACGGGAATCATGCCCGTGTGCCAATCATGACAGTGAATAACATCAGGCTTCCAGTAGTTCCAAGCAAACTCAGCTGCACCATTGGCAAATAGGGTGAATCGCCAGTCTTCATCATCTCCAGAGTAGATTTGGCGACCAGCAAAGGCAGCATGACCAAATAAATATAAGGGGACATCAGTCTTGGGTAGTAGGGTTTCAAACACATTGAAGTGTTGAAACATAGCATCACCGGACCAGACTGGTTCCTCTTGAATCTCCATTTTATCGGGCAAAAAGCCGTAGTAAGGCATGAAAATTCGGACATCCTGTCCCAATTGCCTCAAGGTTTTGGGTAATGATCCCACTACATCCCCCATACCGCCAATTTTCGCGATGGGAGCTGCTTCCGCCGCAACGAATAGAATCTTCATCTGTTAGTTGTAAATTATTGGTTGTTAGTGCCTAGGAAATAGCTGCAAGCTTGAAGGATGAAGTGCATTTGATCAAGCCTGAAACATGGAGCAGAACTTTTCAGGAATTGACCTTGAACTCCTATCAGACTTGATCGAAGAACCTTCAGCTTTCCGGCTATCAAGGCTTACTGTAGCCTGAGCAAAAATTCTACGGGAAAAGAAAAAGGCTATGGCTTAAAAAACCTTTTCCTTAGCCTTTTCCTACACTGAAAGCGGATCAGGAAAATTATAAAATCTATAACGCTTGGCACAGGAATTGAATTGACTTTTCAGCTATATTCCTATTCCCGCTCGATTTGAGCCAAAATTTCAGCCAAAATCTCTTGTGCTCCTTGTTTTTTGAGCTGTTCGGCAAGTTCGAGTCCCAAATTTTCTGCCTGACTCTGCTCCCCTTGAATGGTATCTTTGACAAGTTTTTGCCCATCCACACTAGCCACTATAGCTGTTAGGGTTAGGGTATTGCCTTCCAACTGAGTGTCTACACCGATGGGAACTTGACAGCCACCTTCGAGCGCCCTTAATAATGACCGTTCCGCGTAACAGCGTTGAGCAGTGGGGGGATGTGCGATCGCATTGAGCAGTTCTAAGACTTCTTGATCATCCTCACGGCATTCAATTCCCAAAGCCCCTTGTCCCACAGCATGGAGTGATATCTCTGGTGGTAAAATTTGGTGAATGCGATCGCTCATGTCCAGTCGTTTTAGCCCAGCTACTGCTAAAATTAGTGCATCGTAGTCACCAGCATCCAGTTTGGCCAGTCTGGTGTTTAGGTTACCTCTGACATCTTTAAAACTCAGATGGGGAAAATGGTAGCGCAGCTGAGCCAGCCGTCTGAGGGAGGAGGTTCCAATGATCGAGCCTTCTGGCAACGTTTCTATCTGTTTATCAAGGTGCTTTTGGTGCATTACTAAAGCATCGGCGGGGTTCTCCCGTTCTGTGACGCACCCTAACACTAACCCTTCTGGCAATCTGGTTGGCAAGTCTTTGAGGGAATGCACTGCAAAATCGATCTCATCCCTAAGCATTCCCAATTCCAGTTCCTTAGTGAATAACCCTTTATCCCCAATCTTAGATAAAGCCACATCCAGGATTTTATCTCCGTGGGTACTCATGGTCTGGACTTCAAACTCTCGATCTGGAAAATGCTTTTTCAGTTGCTCTTGTACCCAGTAAGTCTGAATCAGAGCAAGTTGGCTTTTCCGAGAACCGATGCGAATTGTCCGGGCAGGACTGGTAACGGTAGAGGTCATAGGGCTGTCAATTTCTACAAGGCAGATCAATTTACTTGTTCTAGACTACCGCAGAAGGTGACGTTTCCGTTTCCATTTCTGTAATTAGCTATTTGTCATTTGTCATTTGTCAAAAACTAAGGCGTAGTATATAGCATTTATCAAATAGGTGAGGTACACAAGTTTGAGATTTTAGGGAACTCGAATCCACCCTACCTTATTAAGGGTGGCAGGGAACTCAGAAGAGGGAACTTCGGATCAGGTAAAAAATCCTGTCTACCTCATTAATATGACAGCGGTATTCGCATCTTATTTTGAAATGCCTACTGGATATGAGAGTCATACGATTAGTATTTTTGCTTAGAAATTTTTAAATCTTTGTTAGGTGCGCTTTCCGGAGACGAAACCTTGAAGAGGGTCGCCTTATTACAAAAGTTTTAACCCTTTTACGTATAGCCAGTAACCCATAAAGGCGACCCTCTTCTTACGGTAACTTCGTTCCCGCATTAAGAATTTAATTCGCTACGGGTCGCACCTTTTGATGCAAAGCGCGAGTGGGGCAAACCACGGCAGTTGCTCATGGTTTGAACGCGCCCCGCGTCGGCAGGCCTTGAAGTTACCGTAAGAGAGGGTGGCCTTATTAAAAAATATTTAACCCTTTTCTGCATAACCTACTGACATTAAAGGCGACCCTCTCTAAGGTTTCGTCTCCGGGGGAACCCCCAAGACCGCATTGCCTCCCCGTGAGGCTACTGCATCGCTTTTGAGTAAGGCTTCTATAATTTAGATACCTTTGCATTGATTAATATGAGAACCACTATAACTCAATACTAATGACTCAAAATTTCACTACTTGAGTGGTGGGATGAGTTAACCTTTATCAGCGACGCCAAAATTTTTTTCAGTGATAGTATAGCGCTTTTTATCCTCATGAGGTACACATTTTTTTTTACCTCTTCCCTCTTCCGAAGTCCCTGCTCCGAACCAGCACACCGTGGCCTACGGCCTCAGTACCTGCTCCCTAAAACCCAAAAACTTGTACCTTACTAGATTAAAAACCGCTATATTCAAACAGACATCATGGCTTTGTAAACAATTGTATAGTCGCTGAGGGGGTGACATGCAAGCTGAAATCCTTACTGGGTAATATTTTCAGCCGATGTGTTACAAAAAGATACATGCTGTTTTGGGCTGACCTTGGATGTAGTTATAAGGGTTTGAGCTTGCCATTAAATCACAGGAGGGTCAATTTGGGAGTTTATCTTTTCTAAGAGAATTGGAATCAAAGGCTTATCTAGTAAGCTTTTCAGGGCTCATGTCACCCCCTCAGGTATAGTCGTTATGTTGAAATATATTGAGTTCACAGTAAATTTTAAGTTACTTATACTATTGTTGTACTAATTGGTTGAGGTGCAGTGTAATTGACTTAATCGGGAAGAGGTAAATGGTGGGAGGGAAAGAAAGGTGGAAATTACCACTAAACTTTCGAAATTTTTCCTAAATTTTGCCAATTTTATCTTGATTATCTAAATTTTACTTCTATGACCACAACTGCCCCAGAAACCAAGGCATATTCGAGTCTAAGTAATAGTGGTTTGTGTAAATAGTTAACGGGTTGACTCGAAAATATTTCCTTTACCCCCACGGAAATTCCTCCCCTAAAACGGTTTTATCCTGACTTAATCAGGGTGCTCGCTAGATTCGCGCTTATATAACATTGATTATTTAATAGTAGGTCACGTCGCCTGCGGTTGCTGAGGAAAAGGACCGTGAGAGGCTGATGGGTGCTTAAAAGTTAAAGATTTGCAAATAAATATTGCAGGAATTTAAGCAATGCCAAGTTTCAACACTGATAACCCCTGTATGCGAGTTGGTATATTGCATTCCTTAAGGGGAACTATGGCAATTAGCGAAGCCGCCCTGGTGGAAGCTGAGCTGATGGCGATCGCAGAAATTAACCAAACCGGAGGAGTTCTTGGTCAATATATCAAACCGATCGTTGAGGATGGGGCATCGAAGTCAGCGGAATTTGAGAGCAAGGCCAGAAAACTGATTCAAGAGGATCAGGTAGCCACAGTCTTTGGCTGCTGGACGTCTGCTTCTCGTAAAGCAGTTTTGCCCGTATTTGAGGTGTTAAATTCTCTGCTATGGTACCCCCTACAATATGAGGGTCTGGAATGTTCCCCAAATATTTTTTATACCGGGTCTTGTCCAAATCAACAAATTGAGCCAGCGGTGAACTGGCTGGTGAAAAATTACGGTAAGCGATTTTATCTGATCGGTAGCGACTATATTTTCCCCCTGACTGCCAACAAGATTATTAAAGCGCAACTGAAACAACTGGGGGGAACAGTGGTTGGGGAAGATTACATTCCTCTAGGCACTCAAGATATGGGTGAGGTGATCACCAAAATTAAACAAGTTCGACCAGATGTGGTCTTCAACACCCTTAATGGTGACAGTAATGTAGCCTTCTATCGCCAGTACAAATCCTCTGGAATTACAGCTGATCAGATTCCGATTATGGCAGTGAGTGTGGCTGAGGCGGAACTGCAAAGGATAGGGGATACAGCGGCGGGACATTATGCCAGCTGGAGCTATTTCCAGAGTCTGGACACTCCTAATAATCAACGGTTTGTCCAGAATTTTCAGCGTCGTTACGGAGCTAACCGAGTGACTAGTGACCCCATTGAAGCTGCCTATGCTCAGGTTTACCTCTGGAAACAAGCCGTGGAATCCGCTCAATCATTTGAGGTAGACCGGGTAAGGGTGGCAGCTTATGGTCAGAAATTTGATGCTCCGGGAGGATTAATCCAAATCGAACCCAATCACCATATTGGCAAAGAATGCCGGATTGGACGGATTTTGCCGACTGGACAATTTGAAATTCTGTTTACCAGTGAACGTCCGATTAAACCCCTACCCTGGTTAGGGGTTGAAACCTGTAACTGTGCCTCAGATGCACGAACTCACCAATACAATGGGTCGGCTAGGGCCACACCATTGATCGAACCCTACAGCACAAATGTGGTGATTGAATTATTGGCTGAGGTTGCTCAATGGATTGAAAAAGCTAGGTATCTAGAGACCAATGCACAAGCATTAGAAATGGCAACGGAACAGTTGAAACATGAAATAGTTGAGCGGCGACGAATTGAAGCAGAACTCCAGAAAGCCTTCGATGAGCTGGAGCTCAAGGTTGAACAACGCACAGCTGACTTAAAAGCATCTAATGCTCAGCTTATGATGGAGGTGCGAGAGCGTGAGCAAGCTCAAGAAGAACTCAGGGCAGCTAAAGATCAGTTACAGGCAGTGTTGGAAGCGGTACCAGGGATTGTCTCTTGGATTAGTTCGGATTTGCGCTACTTGGGTGTGAATCGCCATTTAGCCAAAACTTTTAACTTGTCCTCAGAGGGGTTTGTGGGTCAAGACATTGGGTTTCTTCAGGCTAGCTCAGAGTTTAATGACTTTGTCAAGGAGTTTTTTGCTAGCCCAGAGCAAGATGCTTGCCGAGAGGTTTTTGCTATTGTTAATGACGAAAAGCGAAACTATGTAATTGTTGCCCAGAAGTACCATCAAGGCTCAGCCGCTTTCACCGTTGGGATTGATATTACCGAACGTCAGCAGGCTCTTGATGACCTGCGCAAGACCAAAGATCAGTTACAGGCCGTGTTGGAGGCAGTACCGGGAATTGTCTCTTGGATTAGTTCGGATTTGCTCTACTTGGGTGTGAATCGCCATTTAGCCAAAACGTTTAACTTGTCCTCAGAGGGGTTTGTGGGTCAAGACATTGGCTTTCTTCAGGCTAGCTCAGAGTTTAATGACTTTGTCAAGGAGTTTTTTGCCAGCCCAGAACAAGATGCTTGCCGAGAGGTTTCGGCTATTGTTAATCACAAAAAGCACAATTATGTGATTGTTGCCCAGAAGTACCATCAAGGCTCAGCTGCTTTCACTATTGGGATTGATATTACCGAGCGTCGGCAAGCTGAAGAAGCCCTGAGGCAAGCTGAAGCGAAATATCGCAATATTTTTGAAAATGCTGTAGAAGGCATCTTCCAAACCACCCCCTCAGGACGTTACCTCAGTGCTAACCCAGCCTTAGCTCGCATCTATGGTTATGAGTCCCCAGAAGTATTAATTAATACTGTCACGAATATTGAGCAGGAACTTTATGTTGATCCGAACCGTCGCTCCCAATTCATCCAGTTGTTGGAAGAAAATGGTACCTTAGTGGATTTCGAGTCCCAAGTCTATCGCCAGGATGGCAGTTTGACTTGGATTTGCGAAAATGCCCGTGCCATTAAAGATGAGCATCGCAATCTGCTCTATTACGAAGGTACTGTGGAAGACATCTCTGAGCGTAAGCAAGCTCAGGAAGCCTTGCAAAGAGCCAATGAAGTGTTAGAAACCCGAGTGGAGCAACGGACAGCAGCACTACGGGACGCCAATCATCAACTACGGATTGAGATTGTAGAGCGCAAACACATCGAAGCAGCACTACGTAAATCCGAAGCTGAGTTGCGGGTGCTATTTGGGGCGATGACCGATGTGATTACCGTTTTTGATGCTCAAGGACGATACATGAAAGTAGTCTCCACCAATTCTGAAGTTTTATATAGTCCAACGACCGAACTACTTGGTAAGAGTGTCTACGAGGTTTTTCCCCCCAAGCAAGCTGAACTTTTTGTCACCCATATCCGGCAAGTCTTAGATACTAAACAAACCCTGAATATAGAATACAGCTTACCTATAGGAAATTATCAAGTAGGAAGTATTAAGGATGAAATTAGTTCTAACTCAGACTTGAATGGCCACAAACTTTCGGACTTCGATTCCAAGAATATAGGGCATCACACTAACAAATATTATCACAATTCATCCGATTATGAAAAATTTTCGGAATTCAATGGCCAAAAGCTAGTGGAGCAAACTGAAAAACCCTTTCATACTTCACACTTTAGAGGTGATAATTCCCAGGTGTGGTTTGCTGCGAGTGTCTCACCCCTGCCAAACAATTGTGTGATTTGGGTCGCTCGTAATATTACAGAGCGCAAACGGGTTCTAGATGCACTTCAGGAAGCTGAAGAGAAGTATCGTAGCATCTTTGAAAATGCCGCTGAGGGGATTTTTCAGATTACACCAGATGGGCGGTATCTCAGTGTCAATCCAGCTTTAGCTCGGATGTATGGCTACTCTTGCCCAGAAGAAATAGTGGCTAAAGTGACCGATATTGAACAGCAACTCTATGTCAACCCCAACAGCTATGCTGAGTTTATTGCTGCGGTTGAGGAGCATGGTGCTATCTCTGATTTTGAAGCTCGGGTTTATCGACAAGATGGCCAAATCATCTGGACGTCTCAGAATGCTCGTGTTGTGGGTGATACTCAAGGGAAACTACTATACTACGAAGGCACTGTAGCCGACATTACCAAGGGCAAACAGGCAGAAGCAGCACTGAGAGCTGAACAAGAAAAGTCGGAACACTTGTTGTTGAATATTTTACCTCACTCCATCGCCCAACGATTAAAACAAGAGCCAAAAGCTATTGCGAATCGCTTTGACGAAGTAACAATTCTGTTTGCTGATATTGTGGAGTTTACCAAGCTTTCTGCTCGCATCTCTCCCACAGAATTGGTTAATCTACTTAATCAAATTTTCTCAAGCTTTGACCAACTAGCGCAGCACCATGGATTAGAGAAAATTAAGACCATTGGAGATGCCTACATGGTGGTTGGTGGTCTACCAAACCCTAGGGATGACCATCCAGAAGCGATCGCAAACATGGCATTGGATCTCCAACAGGAAATTAGTCGTTTCCAGCGGCATGATGGGGAACCATTCCGCCTGCGCATCGGGATTAACACTGGTCCTGTGGTAGCTGGGGTGATCGGTATCCAGAAGTTCATTTATGATTTGTGGGGCGATGCGGTTAATGTGGCATCTCGGATGGACTCTCAAGGGGAACCTGGGAGAATTCAAGTTACTGCTAACACTTACGAGCGTTTACGAGACAAGTATTTGTTTGAAGAGCGAGGGATTATTAATGTTAAGGGCAAAGGAGAGATGATCACCTATTGGCTGACTGGAAGAAAGTAACTCATTGTTGAAGGTTGTTCGCCCTTGGCGTCCGAAGTAGGGTGGGTTGAGGGTTGAAGGTTGAGGGTTGAAGGTTGAGGGTTGAAGGTTGAGGGTTGAAGGTTGAGGGTTTAAGGTTGTTCGCGTAGCGTGGCCGAAAGCCCAAGGTTTAAGGTTGTTCGCGTAGCGTGGCCGAAAGCCCAAGGTTTAAGGTTGTTCGCGTAGCGTGGCCGAAAGCCCAAGGTTTAAGGTTGTTCGCGTAGCGTGGCCGAAAGCCCAAGGTTGTTCGCCTTTGGCGTTCCCGTAGGGTAGGTTGACCGCCTGCCGATCTTTGGGGGGATCAAAGCTTGACTGTTAACTAGCCCTTACCTTATTAATCCTCCATCTGCTTCTGCTTTTGGATAGAAATTTTTAGCCAGGTGTTCCTTGACGGAGTCTGATGGGAATCCTAGAGGAATAAATATTTCTGATTTACTAAAATCTAGGTTAACCATGAGCAGAGTTTCTGTTACCCAACAGATTGGTTTGATGTTAGGTATCTCCCTGGTGTTCGGTAACTGTTTGGCCAGTCGCAGTCTTGCCCAAACACTGTTTGAACTTGATGGTCGTGCTTACTTGGTGGGAGCTGATGGTGCTTTCCTGGGTTTAGTGTCTAGTAACCCTGTGGATGAAAAGTCGATTTGTAATCAGCTAGGGGATTATGGTAATCTGTCGGGCGTTGATAGTGTGTGGAATCGGGAGGGAAATTATGGCAGTTCTCACTCACACCTCAGTGCCTATAACCCCAGCACAGAATTACCCCCTGCAATTTATTACAGAAAGGCTCAAATCGGTTTTTTGACGGTAAACCCACAAATCGAAAATTCTTTTGATCCTGATCTGTTATTCCAGGCTTTCTGTCAGTGACAGTAAACGGCGGTTTTCAGGAATCACCCTTGCTCCCCTTCTTTAACAAACTAAGGAGGGGAGAAACTATCTCTAACTGTCCAGAATCCCAATAAGACCGCTGTATTATATAGTGTAATAGCCGGTGAAGCAAGTGTTTAATTTTACTTACGAATGAAGAAATCAGTGTTGTGGTCAATTGCCCTATTTTCAATTGCCCTATCTGTACCTTTAGTCTTAGCGAAATCTCTGTCACCTGGCTCTGAGTTAGAAACATCTTCCTCAACCTCTTCTGCTCCAAATTCCCCAGATCAAGTTTCCCCTGAATCGGATGGGCTGGCTAACAACGAGGAGACTCCCACATCCGAACTAACCTCTACCGCCACAGATCCAAAACCATCCCAATCTCCTACCCCCAAGGATGAGAATTCTACTGCTTCTAACTCACCACCCTCACCAACCCTAGCCCAAACTAAAGCTACCCAAGCATCAACCGCTAGCAACCAGGGCACGAAACAAGCTACTGCTACTACCAAGGATAAATCCCAGGATAAATCGGATAAATCAGCCAAGACTGAGTCTTCTAATCACAACAACCAGCCGCCCAGCCAGTCTGAAGCGGCTACCAAAAATCAGCAACCAGCAGCAAAGCCATTGAATGATGCTCCGATCCTAGAAATGCGAGTTGCTGTAGCTAATGGTGTTAAGTCTCTGGTAGTGGCTACCTCAACACCGGGTGAGTTGCTGGATGCTAGGGGTCAGCCCCTGGGTAAACTAACCGCCAATCAGGGAAGTAATGTTAAACCATTAGGGGACTATATTCAAATTGGTAACTATAAGACCCCCGCAGGGCTTTGGGTGAAGCCCACAAATGGAGGGTATGTATTAGTAGGAAACCGGTGGTATCGAGGGGATTTGCTATTGATTTCTAAGGGAGATAGCATCTTGGCAGTAAACTACGTTGACCTTGAGCTTTACCTGACTTCGGTGGTGGGAGCGGAAGTGTATCCTAGTTGGCCAATGGCAGCTCTCAAAGCACAAGCCATTGCTGCTCGCTCCTATGCTTTGGTTCATGCGATTCGACCCGCTAGTAAATTCTATGATTTGGGAAACACTCAGCGTTGGCAAGTTTACAAAGGAATCAAATATGAGTGGAACACCACGGCTCAGGCAGTTCAAGAAACTCGCGGCATTTTTCTAAGTTACAAAGGTGGGGTGGTAGAATCCTTGTACGCGGCTTCTGACCATATTGTCAAAAATGTATTTGGTGGTCAGGGTATGAGTCAAACCGGAGCTCGTGACTTGGCTAAGCAGGGTTACACGTATCAAGAAATTTTAGGCAACTATTATCCAGGCACTAGTTTGGCTTGGATTGATACTGTTGAGGCGGATTACGATTAGAGTTTTGTGGCAATTCAGCAACCATATTCTGGAAATATGTGGATAGAATAGATATTTTGTTGTTTTCCACAGGGTGAAACTATCATGAGCCGTGCTGAAAAAGTTGTTCTAGCATATTCCGGTGGCGTAGATACTTCGGTTTGTATCCCTTATCTTAAAGAAGAATGGGGAGTCAAAGAGGTGATCACCCTAGCCGCAAATTTAGGTCAGGGAGATGAATTAGAACCAATCAGACAAAAAGCTTTGGACGCTGGGGCAACAGAATCCTTGGTTGCTGATGCTACCTACAGCTTTGTCAAGGACTATGCGTTTCCAGCAATTCAGGCTAATGCTCTTTATGAAAGTCGCTATCCCCTCTCTACTGCTCTGGCTCGTCCCCTGATTGCTAAATTATTGGTGGAAACTGCTGAAAAATATGGTGCAGATGCGGTAGCTCATGGTTGTACCGGTAAGGGCAATGACCAGGTGCGTTTTGATGTGTCGATTATCGCCCTTAACCCCAACTTGAAAATATTGGCACCAGCTAGGGAGTGGGGGTTCTCTCGTGAAGACTCGATCGCATATGGTGAGCGCTTTGGTATTCCCTCACCAGTCAAAAAGTCTTCCCCCTACAGCATTGACCGTAACCTGCTAGGGCGCAGTATTGAAGCGGGGGTGCTTGAAGATCCGATGGTAGAACCACCAGAGGAAGTTTATGCCATGACAAAAGCGATCGCAAATACGCCAGATGAGCCAGAATATATTGAAATTGGCTTTGAGCGGGGTGTCCCCACTATTCTTAACGGTAATCTCCTTGACCCCGTGACTTTTATTAGTCAACTGAACGAGTTGGCTGGCAATCATGGTGTGGGACGGATTGACATGGTTGAGAACCGGGTAGTCGGTATCAAAAGCCGAGAAATTTACGAAACACCAGCCCTATCGGTGTTGATCCAAGCTCATCGTGACTTGGAAAGTCTGACCTTGACTGCTGATGTTACCCAGTACAAGCGAGGGCTTGAAGACACCTACAGTCAAATGGTCTACAAAGGCTTGTGGTATAGTCCTCTTAAGGAGGCTTTGGATGCTTTCATTCAAAAAACCCAGGAGCGGGTATCCGGTACAGTCAAGGTTAAACTTTTCAAGGGTAATGCCATAATTGTAGGGCGTCAGTCAGAGAATTCTCTCTACACTCCGGAACTGGCTACCTACACCTCGGAAGACCAGTTTGACCACAAGGCGGCTGAAGGTTTCATCTACTTGTGGGGATTACCGACTCGGGTGTGGTCAGCAAAAACCAGGAGTTAGTAATTTTGGGTTACGGTAATTGGCTAAGGTAATCCTTAACTACCAATTACCGATTGCCCTTAGCCAATCTCAATTAATCCCCGATCTCCAATTTCTGTCTACGAGACTCCAACCATTTAGGAACAACAATCGAGCCAATCACCAAGATCAGAGCAACAATCGCAAATTTAGATACCGAAGAGATTAATAGTTCCAGAGGTATCAAGCGTCCGCAAAAGTAGGATAAACTTACCATCACTGATGCCCAGATCGTAGCACCAGCGAAATTGCATAAGAGAAATTTCGGGTAAGGCATCTGAACAATCCCTGCCATTGGACCAGCAAAGATCCGCAGTACTGCCACAAATCGACCAAAAAAAACTGCCTTAGCAGCGTTCTTACGAAATTCGGTTTTAGCCTCTGTCAGTTGTGCTTCTGTGATCCGGACTAAACCCCCAATTCGCACTAGTAATGGCCAACCACCGATTTTCCCAATCCAGTAACCACAGTTATCTCCTAGGACAGCACCAGCGATCGCAGAGCATAGGACTACCCAATAATTGAGTTCGCCGCTACCTGCGAGGAAGCCACCTACCAGGGTAATGGTTTCTCCCGGTATGGGTACCCCAGCGTTTTCCAGGGCAATCCCAAAAAAAACTGCCCAGTAGCCATAGTCGTTAGCTATGTTCTGGACCGTTTCCAACGATAAAAGCTCAAAAGACATCCAGCGTTACAAAAATTAATCCTTTTTAATATCTTGGCTCGATCGTCTCTTTTGTGTCAATTAAAGCAGTATTATAGAAAATACTGGACAAACACAAACAGAAGCAATCCGAGCTTTTATCAAAAGCTTGCTCAGTAAAATTAAAACTTGACTGGCGATTAATCCCATGCTGATATTAGGTGCATAGTGGAGCTTCTCGCCAGAGTAGCTAAAATTCACAAAGATATCAGGTTGGTACCAGCTCACCAGGACGAAGCTTTGCCCACTTCCCAGTTTCCTGCTTAAAGCTATTACACCCCACAACGTCCCATTCCATTTCGATTATATCTTCAGTAGAACGGATATTGACATTGATGGTGGGCTCAACCGCTTCAAAGTTGGGAGATTCCGTCAGGTGAGGTACCTGATGCTGGGTTTCCACAGCATGGTATGTAGTACAGCGGTCTACGTAGTGGCAGTTAATGCAAATACACATTGCTTAAACTCCAATTCCTTTATTTTAGCATAGCTCAAACCAGACATTTCTTGAGTAGCTTATAGGATAAAATAGTTAACTATTAGCTACTTTGTTTGCTACTTTATTTTCCAAAAAATTTCTGTTTCCGATTCCGAAGTTGCGATGTTCTCTATTCGATTTTAGCACATATTGATATATAGTATTCATTCTGAGATTTCAGAAAATGACTAATGACTAATTATCAAACTGCTCTATCACCCCAAAATTGGCCGTTTAACTGGGAGTTACTCCCTTCTGACGCTTGCTTGGTGGGTGGTGCGGTTAGGGATGCTGTGATCAACCGACAGTCGGATTACCTAGACTTAGACTTTGTTTTACCCACTAAAGCAGTACGGTCAGCCAGCAAGCTAGCAAGACGTTATAAGGCCGGATTTGTGGTGTTGGATGCCCAGCGTCAAATAGCTAGGGTAGTGTTTGGCAACGCAACAGTTGACTTTGCTCAACAGGACGGGGATAGCTTAGAGGCTGACTTACATAGGCGGGATTATACGATTAATGCGATCGCATTTAATCCCCACACCAAGGAATTCATTGATCCATTACAGGGTATCTTGGATTGCCGTAAAGGCATAATCCGGATGGTGTCACCAGAAAACTTACAAAAAGACCCATTACGATTACTGCGGGGTTATCGACAAGCCGCTCAGTTGGGTTTTCAGATTGACCCAGCCACCCAGTCAGTGATTAGAAAGCTAGCACCGTTATTGAGCAAAATCGCAGCAGAACGGGTACGGACAGAATTGGGCTATCTCCTCAAGTCACCTCAGGGTGTACCTTGGCTAAAAGCCGCCTGGGAGGATAATGTGTTACGACCATGGCTGCCTGATGCCACGGCTGAGGGTTTAGAGCACATGGCAGCAGTTGACCAATCCGCTGTGGTACTGGCAGAAACCTGGCCTAAGCTTGGGGTGGAATTGAAATTACAGGTGACTAAGCATTCTTTATCGTTGCTAAATCTGGCTAAGCTAGCAAATTTATTATCATCAATACCAGCAGTTGCTGAACAACAGCTGTTAGCTCTAAAGTACTCTCGTGTTCAGACTCGGATAGTAGTCAGGGCAATCCAACATTTGCCCCAACTGCTGTCTTATACTACTGCCAAGGATATCCCATTACGGGAGCAGTATTTCTTCTTTCTTAACGTTGGAGCTGTCTTTCCTGTGGTAGCGCTTTTGGCAGTTGCCAGGGGTATGGCTGTGGATACTATAGCACCGTTGATTGAGCACTATTTGAATCCCAATGACCAGGTTGCCCATCCGACACCACTAGTTACTGGTAAAGATTTAATCAAATCCCTTAAGTTATCCCCTAGTTCTAAAATTGGTGAGTTACTGACTGAGATTCAAATTGCACGGATTGAGGGCAATATCAATAGTATTAAAGGTGCTCTGGAATTTGCTGCCAAGCTCGACTCAATAAACTGTGGCTCTGAAGATAAAGACAAATAACACATGATATTAAATCCGATTAACTTATTATCATAAGCTATCAGCTATCAGCTATCAGCTTTTTAATAAAATCAGCTGACCGTTGACCCTTCTGTTGAAATCCTCAGCAAAGTTTTTAGTTAGAATTGGAGGCTATCAGCAGTCATTTTGACCGCCGATTGATAATTCGATCCAAAATAAACGCAGCGATCGCACCAACTCCAACACCAATCAAAATATGAAATACCACAAACACTACACTGTAACTCAAGCAAGGGTAGAATCCAGCTTCAGGGCAATCTAAGGATCCCTTCCGGTCTAGTTCGATCAGGATGGCTTCTAGAGGTTGTTTAGCGTCGGTTTGGGAAGAAATACCACTGACCGCTAGGCCAGTACCGACGAAGGTGATCCAAAGTTGTAGTCTTTTCTCCTGTTTCTCAGCTTGTTTGTCTCGGGCTCGATCAGCCTCTTCCTTATCTCTGAGGGCTTTTTCCAAAGCGCGATCGCGTTCTGCTTGTTCAATTTCCACAATACCTCTGATTGAGGAAATCGCTTTGTCTAACAGTGCGGAGCTATGGGCAAAATAGCTTAAGTTTATTTGAATTTGATTTTGATAAGTAGGGCTGATTTTATGCTCAAATACTGACAAAAAGCTTAAATCTTCATCCTTTGGTAATTTTGCTTTAATTTGTTGAAGCTTTTCGGAATAATTGTGAGCATTAATCTTCATTGTCAAGCTATAGCTTTCTAACTGTCTCAGCCAGTCTGAATAGTTCAAGTCTAGCTTCGGCAGTATTCTCAGCTTCTTCTTAAACTCCAACAGTTCAGCTTCAGATAATACAGCAACTTTCGCCCCCCTAGCCCCCCAATTTTGGGGGGAACTTGAGTTAAAGTCCCCCAGAATTGGGGGATTTAGGGGGCTTGCAGCTCTCGGTAGTGAGGTCAATTCATCTGGCTGTAAGCTCTGATTATCTTTACTTTGGGTGGTTTCATTGATAATTTGTTTAATGTCTTGATATCCTTGGTAAGCATCACTATACACTTCCCTGCTGATTTGATAAGCTTTAATTACTTTTTGGCGATCAAAAAATAAATCAATAAAGTATTGATAAAACCAGCAAAAATTTTCCTCCGCTCGGGCAGCATAGTTGCCATTGATATCTTCTCCTAAAAATAGCCAAACAAAAATTTTGCCATAGTCTTGAGATTGATCAGGAATGCCATATTCAAAAATCGGACTACCAAATAATTGACCTTCTTGATAAAGCGGTGGACAGTTATCCTGATCGTTTTCCCCAAGAAAATTCTGCACACACTGATCAGCTATCTCTTTCCATACATGGGAATCTTGCTGCTGCTTCTGGGGTAGCCAAGCAGTTAGTAACAGAATTTGTCCTAGGGAACTGTTAATGTTACTGGGAAGAAAGCACTGGTCTGGATTAAAATCCTTGAATACAGTCAGGTCTACGTCTTCAGTTTTCTGATTATTCTCAACTTCAGGAATCCGAATATTTAAACCAAGAGCATAACTATCATAGATCTGGAGTGGACAAGCTTGACCAGTAATTTTTATTCTTTTGCCATGATTGAGAGATAATTTACCCTCCAAAGGTAAGAGAATATTATCCTTGGTGGCTCCTTTTAGTAAAGCAATGCGGGAACCTTCTGCAACGTCTCTCAGGTCTAGCTTCTGTTGAATTTGGAATTTAGCACAAATCTGATCGTACTTGTGCCAAAGTAGTTTGCTGTCATAGTCGGTGTCTGCTTGGGAATCACTACTAGATAGATTCCTAAGATGGAAGGCAAAGAGATGAATATTAGGTGCGTAGATTTTATAAGTCATTGTTTGACATTTTTAGTAGCTATTCAGCTGTCAGCCGTCAGCCGTCAGCCGTCAGCCTTCAGATTATTTTATTCAATAGCTGTTCGCGTAGCGCATTAGCTGATAGCTGATAGCTGATAGCTGATAGCTGATAGCTGATAGCTGATAGCTGATAGCTGATAGCTCAATGCTTACCCTTGTTTTGATTGCTTACTCTTGTCTTGATTAGTTTTAGCTTTAATAATTTCTTGGTTGGTTTGTCGCAGTTCAAATAGGTTTTGAAGAATACTTGCTTCGGAATTAGGCGGAGGCTCGGGTGACTTCTTTAATTCCTGAGTAGTTTGAGCAAATTTGCGTATAGTTTCTGTAACTTTTGTATGGTTTTGGAACCAATTTTTGAGTAAATTAACTAATTCGCCTTCTGTTTGAGTGTCTAAAGCTGCTAAAACTTGGTCTAAGTCTTGCAAGTCTTCAAGTTCAAACTTTTCAGAGTGAGTTTTGAGTACTTGCGGAAAAACTTGGATAATTTTTTTAAATTTCATATTTTTTTTTGTTTACTTAACTAAATATATGATTCTCCAATGGCGCAGTAAGCCGCCCAATAATAAGGAGAATAAAAGGGTTTGTAGTCATTTTTAAATAACTCTATTTCTTCCTCCACTTCTTCCTTAAAGTTATTCTCCAAAGTCAACTGTTTAGTTAACTGTTCAGCCCAATTTCGCAAGTCCTGTACAGTGGCATCCCGCAGCCAGAGTTGGGCTTGATTCAGCGCAACTGCTAAGGACATCTGGTTTAGCAGATTCTGATAAAATTTAATCATCAACAACGCTGTAGAAACCTCCTCTACCTTCCATAGGCTACTAACTACTGCTGGACTTCCGGCAACTAAGAAACCACTGGGTAAACCAATGTATTCATCGCTGGTGTTATCAAAGTCGATTAATCCTGTTTCGCAAGCAGAAAGGGTGACAAGGCGACATTGTGCTAATTTCTGTTGTGATTTAAGGGCAAAGATGGCATCTAAGGTGAGGCATTTGTGTAAGTCAATTACTTCACCGTCATCCAAAACTAGATGTTGTTCTGGATTTAGTTCAGCCGGTGCAGAGTTGAGGTACGCATCTGCCAGGATTAAGGCGGATTTCTGAGGCTGGTTAAGATTAAAGTAACCGTGACAGCTAAAATGGACACAGTGGTAAGTGTTGAGAGGTTTGCTATCTATGGCAGCTTTGGTGGCAGCGTTTTCCACAAGAACCTCTGTATCCGCTGGATTGAAGTAGCTTTTAATCACTTCTACTCCGATGTTAGCGTAACTTAAGTCACCCGTGGGGTTTTGAACGGCAAACAGGTGGGTAAAGTCCGGGCGTTTTCTGGTTTGGACAAGTTGGAGTAATTGGCAACTGGGAGAATAACGAACTCCTTGGGAGAAACGATTAAATAGCAATTTACCTGGATTTTCAGGAAGGGGTAAGGCGTGCAAGGGGAATAGATGTAGATACTGATGGGGGATGAGGATCAGTTGATTGCAGTCTTTGGGTAATTGCTGGAGAATTTTGTTAAAATTCAGAATCTCTGCTAGCTTCTGGAGTCTTGAAGTTAGTGGATTCCTCCAGTCTTGTGGTTGGTCGTAATAATCATCCAGATAAGCAGTTGTCCAATCTATCAAGGCATATAATTGATCAGTAGAAGATGACAAAACTAGAGGCTGTTGGCTGTGGCGAGTAAAAATGAAAGTTAAAAAGCGATCAAAGCTAATATAAAACTCAACAATAGCAGTGTTTTTTTCTAGAGTTTTCCGGAATTGCTCAAAGTTAAAGCTAGAACCGATAGGTAAATATTGGTCTTGTAAATCATTGCGCTGCTGTCGCAACTCTTGGAGATGTTGTGCCAGGGCGGTTGGATTTTCAGCTTTGCCCTGTTGGATTTGATATTGACCTATGGCTATTTCATCCCTGTATTGTTCTAGTTGAGAGACAACATCTACGGAAAAGATGGTTTTCAGGTCACGGCGGAGAATCTCTTCAATTAAATTGCGGGTTTTGCTCCGTTCAACATATTCAATGGCTTCAGTGATATTAGTTAATTCTAGGCAAACTTCTACCATGCTCCTATAAAGTTTGTTCCATTCTTCTGCTTGCTTGCGTTTGCTTTCATCACCAGAAACGATTTCCTCCCGCAAAGATTCTACGGTGTCAATGGCAAATTTAAATTTGGTGTAAGCTAAAGTAAACTGGTTACTACCTTTGTAAGTCAGCCCTAGGTTGAATAAAGTTTCTGCATGGTTTTGGGGAAAAGCGTCAAAGGTTCTTACTGTAAGAGCCTTTTGGAAACAAGCGATCGCCTGTTCTACATTCTGTGCTTTCTGACCTATTATTCTGTCAGAGTAAGCAAGACCGAGATTGTTTTGAGTACCTGCCCAATCAATAGGAAAAGCTTTAGGGGTGCGTACTTCTAAAGCGGATTTGTAGCAAGCGATGGCATCTTCTAGATTTTGTGCCTTCTGACCTGTGATTCTGTTCTTATAAGCAAGACCGAGATTGTTTTGAGTCATTGCCCATTGTTCGGGAAAAGCTTCACGGGTGCGTACTTCTAAAGCGGATTTGTAGCAAGCGATCGCATCTTCTAGATTTTGTGCTTTCTTTCCTTTGATTCGGTTACAGTAAGCAATACCGAGATTGTTTTGAGTCATTGCCCAATCAATAGGAAAAGCTTCACGGGTGCTTACTTCTAAAGCGGATTTGTAGCAAGCGATCGCATCTTCTAGATTTTGTGCTTTCTGACCTCTGATTCGGTTACAGTAAGCAATACCGAGATTGTTTTGAGTCATTGCCCATTGTTGGGGAAAAGCTTCACGGGTGCGTACTTTTAAAGCCAATTGCAAGCAAGCGATGGCATTTTCTAGGTTTTGTGCCTTCTGACCTGTGATTCTTTTTAAGTAAGCACTACCGAGATTGTTTTGAGTCATTGCCCATTGTTTGGGAAAAGCTTCGCGGGTGTAGACTTCTAAAGCCGATTGGTAGCAAGGGATGGCAATTTCTAGGTTTTGTGCCTTCTGACCTGTGATTCTTTCTGAGTAAGCAATACCGAGATTGTTTTGAGTCATTGCCCATTGTTGGGGAAAAGCTTGACGGGTGAAAACAGTTAGTGCCACTTCATAGCCAGTGATGGCAATTTCGATGTTGCTGGCTTGGTCACCCAAGGGGAATTGCTGAATTACAGTGCTGAAGTTAACAATACCTGCTGCTAAGTATTTCGCTTCATCTGCTTCTGCTTCCGCCAGTTGAATTGTTGCCCAAACCCGCCATAATTCTGCTAACTTCTGATTAAGTTTGTCTGTATTTGCTGCCAGTAATCGGTAAATTACCTGCTTATTACCCCTACTGTTTGCGGTTGCTTGTAGTACCTGCTTTAGAAAGTCAAGTTGGGCATCAGATGTATTGTCAGGCATTGCCATCAACTGCTCTACAATAGCTATTAAAATATTATACTATTTGAATTTAAATGGAGCATTTATATTTGAGTTGTGAACATAATCTCTTAGGTAAAGGCAAGAGGCAAGAGGCAAGGTCAGCTATCAGCTTAAGCGCTACGCGAACAGCTATCAGCTATCAGTTATCATTTATCAGTTATCACCAAACGTTTGACTGCTGATAACTGACCACAATTCAACGATAAATGCTATACTATTTTATATATTTAAATCAAATTTATTGGAAATAAAATAAACTAGTAAAACCCATGACTATTGACCAAGAAATTTTTCAAACAGTTGTGATAATGCCAGAATCCCTGAAACAAGAACTGCTGCATTATGCCAAGTATCTGATGGAAAACTACTCCCAAGATGTTTCCCCAGAGCAGCATTCTGTCAAGAAACGTCGTTCAGGTATCTTAAAAGGAACCTTTGTTCTACCATTGCCTGATGATTTTGATGAACCATTAGAAGATTTTAAGGAATATATGTAATGACTTTTTTTCTGTTAGACACCCATACCTTTATCTGGTTATCTGAAAATGACCAAAATTTGCCAAAGAGACTAAGAGATATGATTGATGTCGCAGATAGCGTTTATCTTAGTATTGCTAGTCTCTGGGAAATTGCGATTAAATTGAATCTTGGTAAGTTATCACTGCAACGAAGTTATCAAACCATTGAATCTGAACTTCAATCATCAGATATTAGTTTACTACCTATTGCATTTATCGACACTCTGCAAATTTCTAATCTCCCCCTACATCATCGTGATCCATTTGATAGAATGTTGATTGCTCAAGCCATGAATAGATCCCTGGTTTTGATTAGTCGGGATAATAAATTTGATGCTTATCCAATTCAAAGGTTATGGGCTAGTTAACTGACTGATAAGGCTGTAAGCATTCAGCCGTTTACCATTTTTAAGAGCATTTTAGCGATTATTATACAGATAATCGCTTTTTTTTTTACTCCTAAAAATCCCCAAAAAAAATTTTTTAAAACCCTTGACAAACAAAATTATAATCATTACAATAATCAATGTAACAAGTTTAGTTTTTGACCTATGCCAGAAGAATTTACTCGGAACTTCAAGAAACAACCTGCTCAACAAACTCTCAAGGGTTCTCGTGAAGCAGTAATTTATAGCATGCAGATGCTTTATTCATTGGGCTATGCGGAGATTGCCGAGTGGACCCCTCTGGAGCCTACTGATGTTCCAGGCGAAGTGATCACAACCATGACCAAGTATTGGTTGTTGCCATAACACCTTGTCTTGATGCAGTCGCTCATGGGGGAAACCACGCCAGTTGCTCATGGGGGGAACCCCCAAGACCGCACTGGCTCCCCAAGACCGCGCTGCATCGCTAAATTTCTGGGGGGGTTTCCCCCCCGGGAGCCTTGGGTTTGGTCTGATAGCATAGGATCACATCCGAATGGTTTCGGGTATTCTTCTGACATGAATCATTGAACTAGCCGTGGATAGTATTTCTACGGCTATTTTTTTTTGCTTTTGGGATGTATATATAAAGGGAATCGGGAATTGGGAATCGGGAATCGGGAATTGGGAATTGGAAGAGTGTAGGGAGTGTGGGGAGTTTGGTGAGTGTGGTAATTCTCTTATTTAGCGTTATGTAAGCATTCAGCTTCGATGTAAGCTAACATTTCATAAAATTTTGAATCGTCCTGATATTTTCCAGCCAATTTTAACCAGGGATTTTCTTGAAATTATAATTCCTTTTGGAGTACCTTAAATACAGCTTTCTTTCCCTCTAAAGGTAATTGCTTTACTAACATGATGACTTGCTCAACTGTTATATCTAAGGTAGGCATACCGATGACGTCACTTTGTAAATTTATACTTGTTTTATTATAGTTTGACCCGGTGGTGCGTTACTGTTTCTTGATAAGCTATTACCAAAGATTCTAACGCTTCAGTTCCATTCTTAACCGCTTCTTCATAAGAATCGCCATGATTCCGCCATTTTTGTCCTGGTAAATCGGGAAAACCAACTAAAAAAAAATTATCTTATTCTGACCATTGAATTATCATTTTATATTTAAGTTTGATCATCATTAAGATTACCCTCTACTTCATCAATAGCTTTTTGTACAGCGGTTTCTATTCTAATGAGATACACAGATTTTTTTCACTCTTGCCTCTTGCCTCTTGCCTCTTGCCTCTTCCCTGTTCCCTACTCCCTACTCCCTACTCCCTACTCCCTACTCCCTACTCCCTACTCCCTACTCCCTACTCCCGACTAATAGCTCAATTAATATAACTTTCCACTAAAGTCAAAATCGCTTGTTCTTGAAATCCATCCGCTAAATCTTTGAGCTTATTAGCAAAAGGCCGATAGTTTTCATGGAGATGTTCTATGAACATAGCGCGATCGCGAATCTTTCTCATACTGCCGAGCATGGCCAATTCGTAGAGTACTTCCATTTCCTCAGGGGGCGGCGGGATAATTGCTGCTGTCTGACTTGAGATAGTGCCATTTTTGCTCAAACCCATGTCATCAATTGGTTCATACACCCACTCAATCGGTAAATATTGCTCCAATAAAGCGAATAATTTATTCTGGTCAATGGGTTTGGACAGAAAAGCTTGACAGCCAATTATCTTACTCTTGTTATGATCCATATCCAGGAAGCTAGCTGAGACAGCAATGATGGGTATGTCTTTAATTTCAGGAATTTGTCGGATTTCGTTAACCGCTTCAAAGCCAGTTTTAACTGGCATGACTAAATCAGTCAAAATCAGGTCGGGGTGAAGTTCAGCCGCCATATATACTGCTTGTTCACCATCCTCGGCGGTGACGATATCAAAGCCGATCGGTGCGAGCATGTTGAGCAAAACTAAGCGATTTTCCAGTTGACCATCCACTACCAATATTTGGCATCGTTTACCCTTGTAGCCCTTAATTTTACCCACTATTTCCGGTTGAGCTTTGGTAACGGTTTTGACCACAGTAAAGGGGATCTCAAACCAGAAGGTAGACCCTTTACCGAATTCACTGGTTACCATCAGTTGACCCCCCATTAACTCCACCAGTTGTTTAGAAATGGCTAAGCCTAAGCCAGTGCGAGCAGAGCGCCGTTGGGTATCACCCACTTGTTCAAAGGGTTGGAAAATTGTTTCTAACTGTTCCGGGGACATGCCAACGCCGCTATCAATGACTTCAAAACGGATAACTGAAGTAGTCTGTTGTTGCTCAATTACAGCAAGTTTCGCCCCCCTAGCCCCGCAATTCTGCGGTGCGACCCGTGGCGAATTTAATTCCCCTACGGAAAGCGCACCGGTGGGGGAAATTGAGTTAAAGTCCCCCAGAATTGGGTGATTTAGGGGGCTTGCAGCTGTCTGTAGTGAGGTCAATTCATCTGAAAACGGCTGTAAACTAACTCGCAACGTTACTTGACCATGGTCAGTGAATTTAACAGCATTGCCCAAGAGATTAATCAAGATTTGTCGCAACCGTTTCTCGTCAGCTTGAATCCCATTGGGTAAATTCCCCACAGGGTCGTATTTGAACAAGATATCTTTTTCTAAGGCTCGCATGCGAATAATACCTACCACACTTTCGATGAAAGTTGGAAAATGTAAGTCACTGGGGTAAAGTTCAATTTTGCGAGCTTCAATTTTAGATAGGTCTAAAATATCGTTGATCAGAGTCAACAAATGGTTGCCGCTTTCCTCAATAATACTTAAACCATCGATTTGCCTGGTGCCTAGGTACCCGTCTTGCTTGAGGATTTGAGAATAACCAAGAATGCCATTGAGAGGAGTATGCAATTCATGGCTCATATTGGAGAGGAATTCGCTTTTAGCTTGGTTAACCGCATCAGCTGCTTGTTTGGCTTGTGCTAATTCAGCAGTGCGTTCGGCAACTTTCTCTTCTAAATTGCTGTAAAGTTGAGCATTTTCTAGGTAAATAGCAGCTTGGGATGTGAGCAGATTTAAGACTTCTAATCTATCTGAAGTAAAGGCTCCAGTGGTGAGATTATTTTCTAGATAAAGTAAGCCAATTAGTTTACCTTGATGGATGATCGGAGTACACATCAGACTCCGGGGTTGCTGACTAATAAAATAGGGGTCAGCAGCTAAGATAGTCTCAACCGTGATATCATTGATAACTAAGGTTTCCGATTTCCGTTTAACATAATTAATCGCACTTTGGGGAATATCTGGGCTTTCTTCCACTGGCATAGATTCAACGAAAGCCAGTTGATTAGAAGTTTCCATAGCCTCGATCACTAACCGGTCACCTTTAACCAAAATTAGAGCGCATTTGTCAGCTCCAGCATTCTCCATCACCACTTGCATCAAAGTCGAGAGCAACTGATCTAGCTGGATTTGCCCAGATAGAGCTTGGGATGCTTTGATCACCGTAGCCAAGTCGAAAGTGGTTGAACCGTTAGTAGTGGTGGTATTAACTCCTTGAGTGGTGAGGTTGGTGATCGTCTCCCCGGTGCTGATATTGATAGTTTTCTCGGTAAGAATAGAACTGAGAAATTGGGGATAGCGAATTTCCAAATCCTCCACCTTAGCCAATGCGCCCCAGCGACTATAGCCATAGTAGGCACAACTCAGGTAGGCTTGGGCAATAGTTTCAAAACCCCACTCCAAGTAGAATTTAGCAGCCAGTTCATTAGCCAGGGCTTCCTCTTGGATGTATTGATTTTCCTTTGCGCCAGCAATGGCGCGCTCATAATACTCCATAGCCTCAAGCTTTTGACCCAAAACACGATAGCGTTCGGCTTCTACTAAATAAAATTTGTGCAAATAATTCATCGGGGCATGGTCTGCCCATTTTTTTATTTTGTCTTGATTGTGGGCTATCTTATCTAAACTTTGTTTTTGTTGAGCGTGATTCTGTTGAGGATAGAGAGCTAAGCGAGTTAGAGAATCGTACCAATAGAAAACTGCAAAAACGAAAACGGCTGGTGCTCCATCTAAATAATTTTCGGTAATGATGGCATGTTGCCAAGCTTGCCGATAATCCTGAAATAGATAACAGAGGAATAATTTATTCAGGTGTAGGGTGTAAATTGCCCTGAGGTTATTGAACTCCTGATGGAGTGGGAGCATGATCTGTTCGTCGTAGACTTCACCCCTTAAACAACAATAATTTTCAGCCTGTCCTAGCAAGTTTAAGACCAATTGCCAGGTGATGGCCGTAAACTGACGTGGCATCTCTTGCTTGAGTTGATCAATCCCTTGATAATATTTAGCACAGGTCTGGTCAAGCTCAGCCAGCTCTTTGCCAAGCCAAAAGGAATGTTCTAAGTAGAACATTGCACAGAAGGCAGATTGGTCAAAATCTCCAGTTTCTACCCCTACAGAGTAAGCTTCTAGCAAAGGGGTTAATGTTTCTTTCAGATGCACTTTCCAGGGCTTTGTTCCGAAATTGACCAGCAACATTACTCCAGATTTAAGCTGTTTCGCATTGAACCGTGCTAATAACTTCAGAGCCAGTTGACCGAATCGATTGTTGCCATCCATATCTCCACAAAGCTGCCAGAGAATGACTGCGTAACCTGCATAGGACACAGCAGACAAAGGACAATTGCCATTTTGGAGGGAGAGATTGACCTGTTTCAAAACGACTAACGGAAACAGTAGAGGATTGGTCCTATAAGCAACTGGCATCAGTCGCCAGAGGATACTCATCGCCGCTAGTTTTTCGGGTGCGGTCATCACCGGCAAATCAATTAAGTCCTCAATCTCTTTACCTTCTAAACCTGACTGTGTCTGGTGTAGTGCCAGCCCAATCTCTTCTGGACTGGGCTGTTGGGGCAGTTCTATCCCCAATAACTTCAGGACTTGGAGCCCGGTGGTAATGGCTTGCTCACCGTGGCTTTGAGCTTTATAGGCTTCAATCGAGACTTCATACGCTGTGATTTTGTCCAGTAGTGTTTTCCCTTGTGCCAACACCACCTGGACCATTTGCTCCATCTGCTCAAAGTCTGTATTGAGGTATGCCACCTCGGCGGCAGCTTGAGATAGGGCTAGGCTTAGGTCATACTGACGTTGCCAGCTATTTTCTCCTAGCAGTTCCAGACCTACTGTTAAATATCTCAGAGCAGCCCCATAGGCCGTCGCCGCCTTCGCTTTTTCTCCAGCAATACGATTTAATTGAGCTAATTCATCTCGCTGAGCTTGATCGGTGATTAACTCCACACCATAATTCAACTGGTTGACAATATCAAAAATCTTCTCTTCTCGTTTTGCTGTCGGGATATTTTTCAACAGCAGTTGCCCAATGGTTAGGTGGGTTAACTGTTTCTGGTCTTCCGGAATCAGAAAATAAGCCGCTTGCTGCACTCGGTCATGTAAAAACTTGTAAGTTGGGGATTGGTGTTCGCGTAGCGTGGCCAATTGCTGATTGCTGATTGCTGATTGCTGATTGCTGATTGCTGATTGCTGATTGCTGATTGCTGATTGCTGATTGCTGATTGCTGATTGCTGATTGCTGATTGCTGATTGCTGATTGCTGATTGCTGATTGGGATAATTTGGCCTCAGTGCTTGATGGTGAATTACTATTAACGGTGAAGAACTTGTAAATTTCAGTGGTGGGTAACACCAACCCTTCTTGCAGGGATTTCCATAAATAATTCGCCGTATCGATTGGGGATTTATCATGAATAATCGCCAGGGTATCCAAATCAAATTGGTGGCCAATACAAGCCGCTACTTTCAAGACATCCTGAGTTTCTTTTGGCAACTTCTGTAACTGAAGTGCCATAAATTCTACCACATCATCCGTGAGGGCCAAGGGTCTAATTTGAGCAATATCACACTGCCAATACCCTTGATCAAAATTAAAGGTGATTAATCGGTCGTGATGGAGGGATTTCAGGAATTGGGTCGCAAAAAACGGATTTCCTTTAGTTTTCTGAGCGACTAGTTCGGTCAGGGGTTCGGCCAGTTCTATCCCACAAGTCAGGGTATCGGCAATCAGATGGTTTAAGTCGGATTTACTCAGGGGGTCGAGGGTAATTGTATTGAGTGAAACGCCAACGTTGGCCATCTCGGACAACGTGAGCATCAATGGATGAGTAGGATTTACCTCATTATCTCGATAAGCACCAATTAGCAGTAGATAGGAGGTATTAGTTTCTGCCATCAACACTTGCAGCAACTTCAGGGAAGCCGAATCTGCCCACTGCCAGTCATCGAGGAAAATCACTAGGGGATGTTCCTTAGTGGTGAAAACTTGGATAAATTTACTAAAGAGCAAATTAAACCGATTTTGGGCCGCCGTACCGGAAAGTTCGGGAGCAGGAGGCTGTTTGCCGATAATCCCTTCTAATTCTGGAATCAAATCCACCATCACTTGACCATTCTCACCCAAAGCAGACAGAATTTGTGCTTTCCACTGCATAAGTTGGCTATCAGTTTCCGTGAGTAATTGCTCCATCAAGTCCCGGAGTGCTTGGACGATGGCACTAAAGGGAATATTACGCTGGAACTGGTCAAACTTACCTTGGATGAAGTAACCCCGCTGCCGCACAATTGGTTTTTGGACTTCATTGACCACAGCGGTTTTACCAATCCCGGAAAAGCCAGCTACCAGAATCATTTCTGTAGATCCTTCACTGACTAGCTCAAAGGCGACCAGTAAGGTATTTACTTCGGCTTGACGCCCGTAGAGTTTTTCCGGAATTACGAAGCGATCGGACCTAGGAGCCGCTACGCGATCGCAAATATCTCGACTGCCCAACTTAATGTCAGCGATCGCGCCAAATCTTTGCAAGTGATAGGAACACTGTTCTAGGTCATACTTGAGTCCCAAAGCACTCTGATAAAGGTCTTCAGCATTTTTAGCCATCAGTTTACTGATAATTTGGGACAGGAGTGGGGGAATAGCGGGGTTCAGCTGGTGTGGAGCTAATGGTTGTTTAGCAATATGACAGTGAACCAACTCCATCGGGTCAGTAGTGCTAAAAGGTAACTCTGTGGTGAGCAGCTTGTAGAAGGTTACCCCAGTAGCATAAAAGTCACTGCGGTAGTCAATTCCCCGATTCATCCGTCCAGTTTGTTCCGGAGACAGGTAAGCCAGGGTACCTTCGAGGCAGTTAGGACTAGTCAGGATTTGGCTTTCTTTCGGGAGTAGGGAGGCAATACTGAAGTCAATGAATTTGACTTGACTGGTGGTGGGATTAATCAGGATATTCCTAGGCTTGATGTCTTTGTGGATCACTCGGTGGCGATAGAGTTCATCCAGGATGGAGGCGATTTGAATCGCGATGTGGAGAAATTCCTGAAGTGACTGCTCACGGATCATACCGGGATGCTCTAGCTGATCCGTTATCCGTCTTTGGTGCAAGCTATCAGTGGTATACTCTTCCAGGGAGATGCCACCAAAGTCTTCCATCACCAATACCAAGGTATTGTGGTAGGACTCCAAGCTATAGATTTGGATAATTCCGGGATGGTCAAGATTTTTGGCAATAGTGTACTGATTGCGGAACTGGACAAGTTCCTGGAAGCTGGGATAGGGATTATTCAGCAGTTTGAGTACTACTGGTGTGTGGTCTGAGTTCCTAGTGCCACGATAAACTAGGGTTCTCGACCCATGGTAGACCAGGTCAGTGATGCAATAGCCTTTAATGTTGGGAGCAGTTGTGTTCATGGGTGACATACCTACGTGAGGGTATAGGGCATCTGGACCAATTCAAGCGGACTCACTTTATAGATTTCCCGTTTCCGCCAGACTAGGTAACATTGAGCCAGGCACTCAGCAGCTAGGTGCCATGGAATGCTATCGGATCAAGAAAGCTAAACTAAGGAAAATTACCCAAGTGAAGCTAGCGGGGAATCTCAACCATGCTCAAACCCAAATTAACCTTAATTGCTTTCCTATCAACTACTGGAATTGCCAGTGCTGTTTTGTTGGGTTCAGTTAGTCCAGCTGAATCTTGTATGTACAAGAAGTCCATTAACTACATAAGATCTGAGCAAGTGAATTGGTTACGCTCTCCTTGGGCAGCGGTTATTACCTTGCCAGGACTAGCTATGGCAGCAGCTTTGTACCTGGGTAATCGCTATTACTTAAGCGATCGCCAGTGAGCTTGTAAGCATATGCGCTACAGATGGTGCTACTTGAGGTGCGGTCAGCTGTCAGCCCTCAGCCCTCAGCCCTCAGCGGTCAGCGGTCAGTGGTCAGCCATTCGTGTAGCGTCAGTATTGGCCTTTGGCTGATAGCTGATAGCTGATAGCTGATAGCTGATAGCTGATAGCTGATAGCTGATAGCTGATAGCTGATAGCTGATAGCTGATAGCTGATAGCTGATAGCTGATAGCTGATAGCTGATAGCTGATAGCTGAATGCTTACAAAAAAATTGATTAAAATAGTATAAAATATACTAGTCCTAAATCAGTGGAGAAATCACTATGATTCAACAGGAAGAGGAAGTAACTTATACCCAAAAGACAGAGCGCATCCAAGCCTTTACCCAACTGATTAAGTCAGTGGCTCCACTGATTTGGACTGTAGTAATTATTATTGTATTCATTCCCTTAGTCAGCAAACTTATAATCCCCCATTCGACCAATCCTGCTCAAATTACCCCCTCGACTGAACCAACAGTTGTTATTGAACCTCGTCCCGACTTTAGTAAAGTTAATCAAGCGGTTGCTGATGCCGTTAAAGCATCTCACGCCAGTGCTGAAGGGTTTGCGGCCCAGGAGTTAGATGTTTGGGAAGCAGAGTTAATCCCCCGTGTGGATAGTTTTTTGGATTGGTATTTTGATTATTTCAATCAGAAAAAGATGGAGCTTTCAGTTCCTTTTATGTGGGGAAAGTATGCTATCATGCATCAAATCAATACCAAGCTACCCTCTGGCAAGGAAGCGATTGACGCCAAACTTACCGAGACGTTCCAAAAAGAATTTTCTAAACGAGTACTGGTTCCTCAAAATGCTCAAATGAGGATGGAACTAATCACGAATGATACGATTGAATTATATATGGCTGAGTTGGGCAACAATCTTAGTGACATCCAAAGCCAATATCAAATTCCTCAAGGTCAGTGGGATAGATATATTAACGAAATTTCAACGACAATTAATGATACAGAAGGAAACCTATCCAATATTTCCCTGAAATTGTTAATTGGTGGTAGTGGTTACTTGGTCGCTAAACCTATCCTAGTTTCCATGGGAGGAAAAGTAGCGAGTAAAGTTAGCACCAAACTAGCTGGGAAAGCTGCTAGCAAAATGGCCGCAAAAACCGGTGGTTTAGTGGCAACGGAGTTAGGAGCAAGTATAATTGATCCCCTGGCTGGTATCGGTTTATTAATTTGGGATGTTTGGGATTACCGCCACACCCTTAAAGTCGAGAAACCTATTTTACGCAGCAATATATTAGGATACTTAAAACAGGTTAAAAAATCTTTGTTGAACAATCCTGAAACTGGGATTATGACAGCAATTTATCAGTTAGAAGATGGGATTTTAAAGTCAGTTGAATCGTAAGCGGTCAGCAGTCAACAGTAAGCTGTCAGGGGTCAGGGGTCAGGGGTCAGCTTATTTTATTCAAAAGCGTTCCCTTAGGGTGGCCTACGGCCAATGGCTAATAGCTGATTACTGATTACTGATAGCTGATAGCTGAATGCTTACCTTCAACCTTGGCCTAAAGGCCACGCGATCGCTGAAAGCGGGACTTCTTCCATCGCGTTCAACCTTAAACCTTAAAAGATTGATCAATTTGGTCTATAAATGTGCCCAATGCCTTGACATATCGCCACAAGTTAGATTAGACCATCAATAATATGTGCTTATAGTTTAAACCGGATTGGATATTACTCAACCTGGGGCATCCTATGGAAATTTCCTTAATTAAACAAGGGCAATTAAATGCCCAGAACTGGTCTGGCACTGATATAACACCAGACGTGTCAGTGGTGGTACCAATCTACAATGAGGTGGAGAGTTTGCCCCACCTGATTCATGCGATCGCATCCACCTTAACCGATACTAAGCTCACCTATGAGCTTATTTGTGTCGATGATGGGTCCACAGATGGTTCAACCCAACTGCTCAAGGAACAAGTCCTCTCCCGCCCTGATTTGCGAGGGGTAATTTTGCGTCGCAACTATGGTCAAACTGCTGCGATGGCAGCTGGGTTTAATTATGCTCGGGGTCGTGCCATTGTTACCTTAGATGGTGACCTACAAAATGATCCAGCCGACATTCCCATGCTGCTTGCCAAACTTGAGGAAGGATATGACTTGGTTAGTGGCTGGCGTAAAAAACGGCAGGATGCGGCTGTGACTCGTTTACTGCCATCCAAAATTGCCAACTGGCTGATTGGACGCACCACTGGGGTTAAACTCCATGACTATGGCTGTTCTCTGAAAGCTTATCGCTCGGAATTGGTAGCAGACATGAACCTGTACGGTGAGTTACATCGGTTTTTACCAGCCTTGGCATTTATTGAGGGGGCAAGAATTACCGAGTTACCCGTGCGTCACCATGCTCGTCGCTATGGTAGTAGTAAGTATGGTCTGGGGCGAACGTTCCGGGTGCTAATGGATTTGTTGACCATCTTCTTTATGAAGAAATTCCTCACCCGACCCATGCATGTATTTGGATTACTAGGTCTGAGTTCCCTAGGCACGGGCATAATCATTGGGACTTATCTGACCATTCTCAAGCTAGGTCTTAATGAAGATATCGGGGATCGGCCTTTACTAATCTTGGCAGTACTCTTGATCTCGACTGGTGTACAACTGTTTAGTCTTGGTCTACTAGGAGAACTACTGATGCGTACTTACCACGAATCTCAGGGAAGACCGATTTATCGGGTCAGAGAAGTGGTGTCCTTTAATGTTGAACAACCTTAGTGATAAGTAGGTGAGCTTAATTATCCGTAAAATAGCGATTGAGATTCAAAATGCTGAAAACCCCTTTAATAAAGGGTTTCAGCTTTATTTTCGTATTTTGAGTTTTAACGTTTATTTATGCCCACCTACTTATCAATTGGAAATCAAGTTGGTTAGTGGCTAACCAAAGTATCATCGTAAGCATTCAGCATTCAGCCCTTAGCTGACAGCTAAGGGCTGAATGCTGACCTCAAATTTAAATGCATATTAGCTTAGCCGCTAACCAAGGCGATTTCTTGAAGATTGGGAATTTGTAAAGATTATATGAAGTTTATCATCAAGATTTCATTAAGCTCCAGATTACTAGTTGATTTGGAGAATTTATTTAGGTTCTAATTAAGATAGATTTTTTTTAGATAAAAAATCCCTTCAAACCAGTTCTGCATAACACTTAGTTGGGCAGTATGGTTCATCCTCATGGAATAAAGTAGGAGCAGTTTTAGTTTATAGTTAAAGCATTATTTAATCCATTTGTATCGGTGTTTACCATTGAGTCATACATTCTTGCTAAGTCAGGGGTTTTAGTCATAGCTGAAATTAACCACTGGTGATTGTAAAATTATCTTAAGCTCTACCGGAAACTTACTGAGCAATAGTGGAGTTTAAATCAAGCTGGCTTGGAAATGGGGCGCTCTTGATTAGAGTGCTTTAAATATAGGGGGAGATAAACGTGTATTTAACGAGCAAAACTGATCGGCTTACTGATCGGCTTGAGGTCAAAAGCAGCAGGGATGAATTGACTGTCTGGGAGAATCAACCAGTCTCCTATGATGAACGAAATGTCAGTAGGATGAACATTCTATTACTCGCTCCTCATCCGTTTTATCAGAATCGTGGCACACCCATCGCAGTCAACCTGGTTTTGAAGGTGCTTTCTGAACGGGGAGACCAAGTTGATGTCGTGACTTATCCTGAAGGGCGTGACATCAAGTATGAAAATATCAAGGTATACCGAACCCCTAAGCTACCCTGGGTTCGCAATATACGACCAGGCTTCTCCTGGAAAAAAATCGTCTGTGATTTTTTCATGTTGCTTGCTGTAATTCGCCTAGTGACTAAGAAACGCTACGATTTGGTTCATGCTGGAGAGGAATCAGTCTTTATCGGTTTAGGGCTCAAAATCCTGTGTAAGATTCCCTATATCTATGACATGGATTCATCTCTAGCCCAACAAATGATTGAAAAGTATCCTTTGCTACAGATTTTTTCGTCACTATTCAACTTTTTTGAAGGACTGGCTGTGAAGAATGCCAAAGTTGTGGTTTCAGTTTGCGATGCTTTGGCAGCAGATATTCAAAAGTACAAGCCCAGAAAAACTGTAGTTATTCCAGATATATCGTTGCTTAACTCTAATCTTTAACAAATTAATAAAAAGTCTTTAAAGTTAGACTAAATATTTAAAACCTCCATACTTTATAATTTGAGTTAAATAAATTTATAATTATTGTTAATAATGAACAGAACATATTGTTTTGATGTCCTAAGAATACGTTTTATTTTGTAAGGAAAGATAATTCTAGTAAAAATGTGCAGGTTTGTGTTAAATTTTGCTTAAAGATTCAACAGTTTCAAGATTCAACTTCAAGATTCAACTTCAAGATTCAACTTCAAGATTCAACATTGGTGTAACTATGTATAGTACTATTTATAGTAATCTCAGACGTGAGCTAGGAATCCATAATGTCCTCCTGATGTATGTGGGCAATCTGGAGACTTATCAGGGGATTGACCTACTTCTAGACAGCTTCGCGTTGACCCTTGAGCAGACTGATCAGGCTAACTTAGTCATTATCGGTGGAGAAGCGGACGACATTCGGAAATACACGAATAAGGCTCACTGTCTTGGGATGGAAAAACATGTCCATTTTTTAGGACCGAAACCAGTTGAGCATCTGGCTATCTATTTGGAGCAGGCTGATATTTTAGTCTCTCCGAGAATTTTGGGTAAAAATACCCCGATGAAACTCTACTCCTATCTCGATAGTGGAAAAGTATTGTTAGCAACAGATTTACCAACCCATACCCAGTTGCTAGACAATCAGGTTGCTCTGCTGAGGAGGCCAGATGCCAAAGCTTTCGCGAAGGGAATGCTTGCTCTGATCGCTGATGAAACCCTACGACTGAGGCTGGGCAGTGCTGGCAAGAAATTGATTGAGAAAAGGCATACTTATGCAGCTTTTCGGGAAAAATTAAACAGTCTTTATGATTGGCTACATCACGAGTTAGTAGAGCATATAGCCTAAGCAGACAACTAATGAAAAGGAACCTAGTAGAGTTAGCCAGAAACTCTTACGATCTATTAGTCATCGGTGGTGGGATCTATGGAGCTTGCGTAGCTTGGGAAGCAAGCCTCAGGGGATTGTCAGTTGCCTTGGTGGAAAAAGCTGATTTCGGTGGCGCTACCTCTGCTAACAGCTTGAAGACCATCCACGGGGGATTACGGTATCTCCAGCATGCTGACCTGAAACGGATGCGTGAATCGATTCATGAACGCACCAGTTTAATGCGGATTGCGCCTCACTTAGTTCATCCATTACCAGTGTTGATTCCCACCTACGGCCATGGGATGAAGGGAAAAGAAGTGCTATCTGTGGCACTTACTATCAATGACCTAATCAGTTGCGATCGCAATCGCCAACTCGATCCCCAAAAACACATATCCAATGGTCGGGTCATCTCTAAGCAAGAGTGTCAGCAGCTGCTTCCAGGAATTCCCCACCAGGGGCTAACTGGAGCAGCAGTCTTTTATGATGCTCAGGTCTACAACTCTGAACGGTTGACCCTATCTTTTCTGCGCTCAGCTGAGCAAGCTGGGGCAGTGGTGGCTAACTACGTAGAAGTGACTGGATTTCTGCAAGCTGGAAATCGGGTCACTGGTATTCAGGGGCAAGATGTGTTAAGTGGGAATCAATTCGACATCCGCGCCAAGACTGTGGTCAACACCAGCGGACCATGGACAAATCGGGTATTGAGTTTACTGAAACAACCCCAGCAGCAACCCCAGCAGCAACCCAGAGTTCCCCTTGCCAAAGCCATGAACCTGGTGATTCGCCGTCCCCTCTGCCAAACCTATGCTGTGGGTATTTCCACGCCATACTCCTATCGTGACTCCGATGCCATAGTTAACAAGGGGTCTCGCTTACTATTTATTGCGCCCTGGCGTGGTAAATCCCTGGTAGGTACATCCTATGCTGTTTGGGATCAAGACCCGGATAACTTAAACATTACCCAACAGGATATTCAAGACCTGCTCGATGACATCAACCAAGCATGGCCATCGGTTAAACTCAACCAAGCAGATGTAGCTTTCATCCATGGTGGCTTGCTTCCTAGAACTGGCATTACTGAGACAGGATTGCCACAACTGGCTAAACACTATCAACTCTTCGATCATGCCAAAGAAGAATTGCCAGGATTGATCTCAGTGGTTGGGGTGAAATATACCACTGCCAGAGATGTGGCTGAGAAAGTGGTTGACCAGGTATTTCGGTCATGGGGCCAAAAGCCTCCCAACTCCCTGTCATCAGTTACACCAATTTACGGTGGACACATCGAACAATTTGAAGTGTTTTTGCAGACGGAAATCCTTAAGCAACCCTATGGACTGGGGCAGGAGGTAATGCGCCGCCTCGTGTATAACTACGGTAGTGCCTATCAAGATGTACTGCTATATTTGGAGCGAGTATCAGATCACTCCTGTAAACCTACTGATGATTTGGCTGTACTCAAAGCTGAAGTCTTGCATGGGGTTGTTGAGGAAATGGCTCAAACATTAGGTGATGTGGTGTTCCGGCGGACAGAACTGGGTAGTGCTGGTCATCCCGGAAATGAGGCTCTCAGAATCTGTGCTGAGGTGATGGGTGCGGAATTAGGATGGAGTCGGTCACAAATAGAGCTAGAGTTAGACAAGGTTAATCACATTTTTAATATGGGAGGTGCATTAACTCAGGACAAAAGTATTGGAATTGAAACCCTTAACGGTCCAGTGAGTTTAGCCCAGAAGATCCTTTGAGGTTGTGGTGCAAGATTTTAGCTGAATGCGATTGAAGCAGCAGCAGTTTATGGAAATCAGGGAGATTCTAACAAAAATCCATGGTAGCTACCGCTCAAAAGCATCAATTAATCCTGATTGATGGTCACGTTCACCTTCATGACTGTTTTGATATCGATCAACTGCTGACCTCAGCTTGGGAAAATTTCCAGCGATTTTCTGGTCAGGCAGGTGATAGAGAAAATTTTCAGGCTGTATTATTGTTGACAGAAATAGAGCATCAAAAATGGTATAAAAAGTTAGCTGATTTAGCTCAAAACAATAATCAGTCTAGGGTAAGCCAGGGAAAACCTT
>NZ_JAAHHE010000359.1:0-5919 GCF_010692525.1 Moorena sp. SIO3B2 | reverse complement strand
AGGCTTTTAGAATTAATTGCTAAACTAGCACCCTCGACACGAGATAAAGACCCTTACCCTGCTTTTATTTTGACTAAAGTTCCTCAAGATGAAACAGCTGAAAATTTAATTATCGAATCAGAACAAATACTTTTAGAAGCCATTCAACCCTTGCTAGGGGAAGATAGTGAACCAATTAGAATTACCACCCCATTTACTGAAAGGTTACAAATTTTGTCTAATTCTTGGCAAGAGGTTTGGCAGCACTTGGTAACTTCTCAATTGATTGATTTCCTACATCCTTTATTAGAATGGCTGCCTGATAATTTAAATAAATCGAATCAAGCAGATGAACCTTTAATTTTATTAAAGTATCAAAGAGAAAGCTTGAGAAATATAGCCGAAAAAATGATTTATGCAGAGCATGCTGAAACTGAAGATTTTCTAGTTACTGAATCTTTGGCAAATTTAGCTAATAATTATCGAAACCAGATTCCAATCACTGTCGTTATTGGAGCCAAGGGTTCGGGTAAAACTTATACGTTTATGCAAATTATACGCAGAAAAGAATGGCAAAAATTTGGAGAAGATGTAGGAGTAATTAATGTAGATAACACAGCCTTTATAGCACCAATTATCGCTTCAAATAATCTCAATAATAAAGCAAAAGAAATAGTAGATGACGTCCGGAAATATTGTGCTGAACAGATAGGGTTGACACCTCCCGTCAATGACAGTGAGATTAAAGACTATATTCGAGAAGGATGTCAACAGAATTTACATGAAGGTCAATGGCGCGATCGCTGGTTGGATGTCATTGCCAAGAGTCTAGATATGACAGGTAAAGGTCGCGATTTACCTAAGTATCTAGCTGATAATAAACAAAAAATAGTAGCTGTAATTGACGGCTTGGAGGACTTATTTCAAGAATTTGCTCAGGATAAAGCTCAACAAACTGCTTTACGAGCGTTATTGCAAGATGTCCCTCAATGGCTGGAACAAGAACCCTTTCGTGGTTTAGGAATTATTATTTTTGTCAGACAAGATATTTTAACTGCTTCTGTTCGTCAAAATTCCGGTCAAATGATGTCTCGCTATCAGCCTTATAGGTTAAGGTGGAATGGAGAAACCGTATTGAGATTAGTTGCTTGGGTTGCTAGGAAAGCTGATATTTCGTTAAATTTAAAGCGATCCGAACTTCAAGATATGAATGAAGCAGAACTTACGGAAAGTCTAAGACCCTTGTGGGGCAAAAACCTAGGAAACGATCGCTCTAGACAAGCACGTTCTGCTCCGTTTGTCATTGCCGCATTATCTGACTACAATGGACAAATTCAGTCTAGGGATGTCGTGCGTTTTCTTAAAATTGCGGCAGGACAATCCATTGATGATGATTATTGGCAAGACCGAATTCTAGTTCCCAAAGCAATTCGAGGTTGTTTGGATGAATGCAGCCAAGAAAAAATTACAGAAATAGAGCTAGAAAATGAACCGTTAAAAAGAGTATTTAATAAATTACGTCCATTATCAGCAGATCAGAAAAAAAGCCCTTTTCAACTAGAAAATATTGACTTATCTCCAGAAGACATTAGCCTCCTTAAAGAAAATGGAGTCATTATCGCTGACGGCGATAAGTATTACGTTTCAGAAATCTTTCGTTTAGGATTAGGGTTTTCCCAAAATGTTGGCAGACCAAAAATTATGGCTTTAGCTCGTCGAGCTGGACAAGGAATCTAGATGATGCTTATTAAGGTATTATTTACCGCTCCCCTCCTTAAAAGAAGGTGATTGAAACGGTTAAGGGAGCAGGGCTGTTTCAAAATTCAATAAATTAGAGCGAGAGAGGGGAATAGGTTAAACGTATTGGTTCAATAAACGATGAACCCTAACGAATGAACACTCTTCCCCAGACTCTTGCTTTACGAATTAGGCTCTAACAACTAATTCGACCATTTTTGGGCAACTAACTCAGCCAAATCTACAACCCGCTGAGAGTAACCCCACTCATTGTCATACCAGGCAACAACCTTAACCATATCGCCACCCATGACCATAGTTAAGCTAGAATCCACAATTGAGGAAGCATCATGACCCCTGTAATCACAGGAAACAAGAGGTTCGTCGCCGTAAGCCAAAATTCCCTTGAGTGGGCCTTCAGCTGCTTCTTTGAGCACTTGATTGACCTGCTCAGCAATGGTACTTTTCTCAACTTGAACTACCAAGTCAACGATAGACACATTAGGAGTTGGCACCCGCAGAGCAATACCATTGAGTTTCCCTTTCAGTTCAGGAATCACTAGGGCTACCGCTTTGGCCGCACCAGTAGAGGTAGGGACAATGTTGAGCGCTGCTGCCCGAGCCCGACGTACATCCCGGTGGCTCGCATCAAGAAGCCGCTGGTCCCCCGTGTAGCTGTGGGTTGTGGTCATTGTCCCTTTGATAATGCCAAACTGTTCATGCAGTACTTTGGCAAAGGGAGCTAGACAGTTGGTAGTACAGCTAGCATTGCTAATCACGTTATTTCCTTCGTCGGTGTAGTCTTCGTGATTAACACCCATGACATAGGTGGGGACGTCGCCTTGGCCAGGAGCAGTGATTAGCACTTTCTTAGCACCAGCAGCTATATGCTTGCCAGCTCCATCCTGATCTCGGAAGACACCAGTGGCTTCGATAACTAGGTCAACACCCCAAGAGTCCCAGGGCAAGTTCAAGGGGTTCCGGTCGGATACACACTTGACAGTTTTTCCATTAGCTGTGATGGAATTTTGATCACAACTGATATCTGCATCAAGTTTGCCCAGCATTGAGTCGTATTTGAGCAGATGGGCATTTGTCTTGGGATCAGAGGTATCATTGATTCCCACTATCTCTAACTGGCTATTCTCCCGAGTCAGCCAGCATCTCATAAAGTTGCGTCCGATGCGTCCAAAACCATTGATCGCTACTCTAATCACTGCTTCTTGCCCTCTGTAATTCAAAGTAAATATTTTCTTAATGATTCTAATAATATCGCAAAGGTTGAAACAATTTGAAACTTTTACTGAATTAATGTGGTGTGATGTACTCGTTTTGAAGCCAGATGGGTATACTTATCTCCAAAGCTGGAGGTTTTGGGAGCAGAGTCTCCTCTGGGGATGGCACAGATCTGACAGATCTCAATATTGCCTCGGCAACCTGATTTTACTCACGCCATGTCTGAATGCAGTCGCTCCCAAAGCCCCTCTCCCCTAACCAGTCTCAACCGATTAGTTTGGTATGTAAGTCCTAACCCTCATGGTTGGGAGTCATACGGATAAACCCAAAAATCACCACTAGCTCTGTTCTAGTGCTATTTTATGGGTGTTTATGGGTCTTGGGACGTTTTTCCGGATTGAGAACTCTTGTTGACGTGTAATATATACGACAATCTAGGTACTCAAAAATCAGTTATGTAACAGTTACGTTATCAAACTTAAGGTATTATTCCCCGGTTTGACAGTACAGATGTACTTATTTACCAAAAATTATTCCTGGATATGTATTTTTCCTGATATGATAGCGCGTGTTATTGGCAAATTAGGCGTGTGCGGTGTGGTGTGTAAGGAGTTAAAATGCCAAAGACTGTTGATTTCAGTAATAAACCATTTCATTTCATTGGTATTGGCGGAATTGGGATGTCAGCTCTTGCCTACATCCTAGCCAAACGCCAATTCCGAGTATCTGGCTCAGATACTCGGACAACCCATATCACGCAACGTTTGCAAGCAGTAGGTGCTCAGATCTTCAGACAGCAGTGTGCTGCCAACTTAGAATTTTTCCAATCCAGGAACGCACCAGCTTGTGAGGACGTAGCAGCTAAAACGGTTAGCACGAGTTTGAACCCAAAGGCGCTCACAGAAATATCACAATCAAGTCCGACTATATCTGTAGCTGACCCCTGTTTAGGATTGCCTCAAGTTATCTGTTCCACAGCAATTAACCCATTAAACTCTGAGTATCAGGCAGCTTTAAAGCTAGGTTGCCCGATTTTCCATCGCTCAGATTTACTAGCGGCGTTGATTGAAGACTATTACAGTATAGCAGTCGCTGGGACTCATGGGAAAACTACAACCAGTAGTTTGATCGGTTATCTACTGTGGCAAGCGGGTTGTGACCCCACCATGATTATCGGTGGTGAGGTGGATGCTATCGGTGGTAATGCCAGGCTGGGAAATGGACCATTACTGGTTGCTGAGGCTGATGAATCCGATGGTTCATTGGTTAAGCTCTCCGCCGAGATTGGTGTAGTAACCAATATTGAGCTGGATCATCCAGACCATTACCAGAAGTTAGAGGAGGTTGTTGAAATATTCCAGACGTTCGCGAAGCGCTGTAAAAATTTAGTGGGATGTATTGATTGCGAGACAGTGCGATCGCAACTAAAACCGAATATCAGCTATAGTCTACGGCGGGATATGGGGGCAGACTATAGCGTTGATGATGTAACTTATGAAGCTAATGGCACTACCGCCAGAGTTTGGGAGGGCAATCAGGTTTTAGGTCGGTTGGAGCTGAAATTGCTGGGCAAACATAATCTCAGCAATGCCCTAGCCGCAGTAGCAGTAGCACGAAATTTGGGGTTAGAGTTTGAGGCAATTGCCTCCGGGATCGCTAGCTTTGAGGGAGCAAAACGCCGATTTGAGCTGCGGGGCAAGTGCAATGATATTAGTTTTGTGGATGACTATGCTCACCACCCCAGTGAAATTCAGGCAACCCTAGCTGCGGCAAGAATCCAGGTCAAAGCTGACCAGCGAATAATTGCAATTTTCCAACCTCACCGATATAGTCGTACCCTGAGGTTTCTCCCCGAGTTTAGTGTTTCCTTTAGTAACGCTGACTTGGTGGTTATCAGTGATATCTACAGTGCTGGGGAACCAGATTTAGGAGAAATTAGTGGGGAAAACCTTTATCAGGCGATCGCATCTAACCATAAGGATGTGCATTACCAACCAACTCTCGAATCAGTGGTAGAGTTTCTCAACCAAATTCTCTATCCCGGGGACTTAGCCCTATTCTTGGGAGCCGGTAATCTGAATCAGATTATTCCTAAGGTTATGGGGTTTTACCAACAGCCTGAGAATGGCTTAGTTAAGCAAGATTTAGCCCCAAAGCATCAATAATTGTCAATCAAGCTAGGGAATCGTAACTATAGACCTACCTCAGAAGGTCAGTATGATCTCAAGCCTCTACTATACTCGTGAATCAACTTTCCACGAACTCCTCTGGGTACTCTACCCCCTAGCAATTCTAGCCAATGTGACTGCCAAAAACCGATCGGCATTATTTTCATTGTGTGTAGATCCGACTCTCTACCCTGATTTTCCTGATGATAACTAGCGTGCTAACCCAGAAAAAAACTCCTTCCCAGTTACAGTTGTATATTCCAGGAACCAATTGTCCACTTCAGTCCCAGGTATCCTTAGCCAAACTCACCTCATTTCGTGTGGGAGGTCCCGCTCAGTGGTACGTCGCCCCTCGGAGCCTAGAAGACCTACAAGCTAGTTTCCAGTGGGCTCACTACCAAAAATTACCCCTAACCCTGTTAGGGGCGGGTTCCAACCTTCTAGTCAGCGATATCGGTTTACCGGGTTTGGTAATTTGTACTCGCTATCTGCGCCATACTCACTTTGATGCAGATACAGGGAGAATTACCGCCAGTGCTGGTGTACCGATTGCCCGTCTGGCATGGCAGGCTGCCAAACGAGGCTGGGAAGGGCTAGAGTGGGCTGTGGGCATACCTGGAACCGTTGGTGGTGCTGTGGTCATGAATGCTGGTGCCCACAAAAGTTCCACAGCTGATCTTCTGTTTCATACAGATGTTCTATCCCCTGATGGCTCAATGGCGCAACTCACTAGCCAAGACCTAGGCTTTAGCTATCGCACCTCAATCCTTCAAGGTAGCGATCGCATAGTCACCCAGGC
>NZ_JAAHHE010000358.1:0-5921 GCF_010692525.1 Moorena sp. SIO3B2 | reverse complement strand
AGAGTTGCTACCCCCATCGCGCCCAGGGCAATAAAGACGACTTTCACTGCCAAAGCAATAATAATATTTTGCCAAACAATACCTAGGGTTCGGCGGGCGATCGCGATCGCTTCTGCTACTTTAGAGGGAGCATCAGTCATAATTACCACGTCGGCGGTTTCGATAGCAGCATCTGAGCCTAATCCCCCCATAGCTATGCCCACATCAGCACGAGCAATTACTGGTGCGTCGTTGATGCCATCTCCCACAAATGCGGTTTTATGGTTACTTTGGTTTACTGCTGTGAGGATATTCTCTAAAGCATTCACCTTATCCTCTGGTAAGAGTTCCGCTTGAAAATCATCTATCCCTAGCTTTCGAGCCATAGTATTAGCTATGGTTTGACTGTCTCCGGTCAGCATCACAGTTTTAATCTGCTGTTGGTGCAGTGCTTGGATAGCATTGATGGCATCTTCTTTGAGTTCATCGGCAATTAAGATACGCCCACTGTATTCACCATCCACCGCTAAGTGAGCTACCGTACTGTCAGCCACACAAACATCATGGGAAATCCCCTCTCGATGGAGTAAGCGATCGTTTCCTGCGATCACAACTCTTCCATCAATTTGGGCGCAAATACCCTGTCCCGCAATTTCTTGATAATTTTCAACCTTAGAACTGTCAATCGGTTTGCCATGAGCTTGTCGAATCGATTGAGCGACGGGATGATTTGACCCAGATTCTACATGAGCAGCTAATTCTAGTAATTGCTCTTGACTCAAACCATTATGGGTAATAATATCGGTGACTCGAAAGTTTCCCTTAGTAAGGGTGCCAGTTTTATCAAAGACGACGGTTTTCACCTGAGTTAAGGCATCCAAAAAGGTAGAACCTTTAATCAAAATACCGCGCTTGGCTGCCCCTCCAATACCGCCAAAATAGCCCAAAGGAATACTAATTACCAATCCACAGGGACAGGAAATCACCAACAGCACCAAGGCTCGATAAGTCCAGGTACTGGCGCTTGCTCCGGAAATAAGCAAAGGTGGTAACAGGGCAACTGCTAAGGAAAGAAACACCACAACCGGTGTATAGTAGCGGGCAAAGCGAGTAATAAACTTTTCCGTGTCGGCTTTTTTGCTTCTGGCGTTTTCCACCAAGTCCAAAATTCTGGCAATGGAAGACTCGTCAAAGGGCTTGGTAACGCGAATGGTTAGCCCTCCAGAGTGGTTAATCATCCCTGCTAACACCAGATCTCCTGTTACAACCGTACGGGGGAGTGATTCTCCTGTGAGGGCAGACGTATCCAGTTGCGAACTTCCTTTAATAATCTCACCGTCCAGGGGAACTTTCTCCCCAGGGCGTACCCGAATCATTTCTCCAACAGCAACTTGATCAGGGGAAACGGTTTTTATCTCGCCGTTAACTAGCAGATTAGCAGTATCGGGACGCACTTCCAGCAAGGCTCGAATCGAACGACGCGATCGCCCCACCGCAGACCCCTGTACCAATTCTCCCACCTGGTAAAACAACATCACCCCCACTGCTTCCGGTAGTTCGTGAATAGCGATCGCGCCTATGGTGGCAATGGTCATCAGAAAGTTTTCGTCAAAAATCCGACCCTGTAAGATATTTCGCCCCGCAGTGGTTAGCACTCCCCAACCACAGAGTAAGTAAGCAGGAATCAAGATGGCATATTCAGCTATGCCAAAAGGAGTCTGATGTAAACTATCTTGAAAAATCAGTCCGATTAACAAAAGGGGAGTAGCGATCGCGACCGCTCTTAACTCGCGCCACAAGTTAAATTCATTCTTTCCTTGACTGTTCCCGCAGCAGTCATCATGGGTTGTCACCTCCTGTCTTTGACTGTTCCCGCAGCAGTCATCATGAGTTGTCACCTCCTTTCCTTGACTGTTCCCGCAGCAGTGATCATGGGTTGTCACCTCCTGTCCTTGACTGTTGCCGCAGCAGTCATCATGGGTTGTCACCTCAGCAACGGCTTCAATGCAATGCCCAGACTTGCAGCAGTCTTGATGATGATGGTGTTCTGCCATAGCAATATCTAACTGTGAACATCTCCTGAATATCTGAAAGACTATTCAGACGAAAGATAATTCAAATTATATAGTAAGTAGCTGTGCAAAATAAATTATTGACAGTATTTTTCATTACTATGAGGTACCAATTATTTTTTATCTGTTCGCATATACAAGGCTTAATAGTCCCTAAAACCCGGAAATATGTACCTCACAAGGCGTAGAATTGCTATATTACTTCTTCCCCTATCTGTGCTCAATAATCAACCTTGATCAAGGTGTTGAGCTACCTCTCGATAAAAAGTCACAATATGTTCATCGGCAAGGCTGTAGTAAACGTTGCGACCTTGACGGCGATATTTGACTAGCTTTTGCGATCGCAATACTCGTAGCTGATGAGATACTGCCGATTCCCCCATTTTTACTATCGCTGCTAAGTCGCAGACACAAAGCTCTTGCTGTGCGAGGGCTGAAAGCAACTTTAGCCGATGGGGGTCGGAAAGAACGCTAAAAAACTCTGCCATCTGTTGCGCTTTTTCCGTTGCTAGAACCTTACTCTGCACCTGCCACACATTATCTAGATGAACTAGGGACTCATCACAGCTTGGAGCATCAGAAGAGTAGACAGTTGGTTTATTTAAGGAACTAGAATCGGCCATGATCAATTATATTTACTATTTAATCTCTAGATCTATGATACTATAGCGTTTCCCGCAGTTATGAGGTACAGTTTTCTTTTACATTGATTCCCTGTCTGATGCGCTCTTACCATTAAGAATTAAATTCGCTCAAGGTGCGACCCGAACGCGCACCTTGAGGCAAAGCCGACGCGGGGCGCGTTCGGGTCGCACCTCTTGATGCAGCGCATCGCTATTCCCAATTCCCGATTACCTACTCCCAATTACCGATTCCCGATTCTAAATTCTAAATTCTAAATTCTAAATTCTAAATTCTAAATTCTAAATTCTAAATTCTAAATTCCCTACTCCCTTAAAAAAAAATAGCCGCAGAAATACTATCTACGGCTAGGAAATTGACCATTAGTGATTCCGTTTTCAACCCTATCAAGACCTGCTTCCATGGGAGCAGACTCGATGATTTTGCCAGGGGGCAAAGCCCCCCAGAAAGTTAATCCGTTAACCCAAAGTTATGTACTTCGTCATCATCGTAATAAATTCCCCAGGAATGCCCGTCGGTTGCAGAGGACTCCACTCAGAAATCTCGGCGTAACGCAGTGCATAGAGGCTATGCATCGTGTTGATGATAGCCTTGCGGGAGCCCTTAAGAATGTGCTTAACAGGGTATTTTTTTGGAGAAGATTCCTGAGGATTATTACTAGGAGTAATATCCTCAGGGTTATTTTCGGGATTTGGGCGAAATTCGGAATCCATCTTGGTCACCTTTTGCTTGTTGTTAACAATATAATCATAACGATTATAAAATATTTTGTCAAGGGTTTTTATGATTTTTTTTGGGGAAAGGTATTTTAAATAAAATGTACGGTAACGGAATGGAATCTGATTTTTTTAGGAGTAGTAAAAAAAGGGAGCAGGGAACAGGGACTAGGGAGCAGTGATGAGTAGGAATAAAAATTATTGTACTTTATAAATAGAATAAATTTGTTTCGGTGGACTAATACAGCTAAAATGGTGCTTGAGTAAAATCCCTTAATTCATTGTAAATTAAGGCTTTTTTCAAAAATCTATCCTACTACTTTAGCTGTGCTATGCCACTACAAGAGCGATCGCACTCATGACAGGGAGCTTCTACTAACAGACCCACGGTTTTATGAATTAATGGCTATTGGTACATCCCACCAAACTGGCGATCGCACTCGACTCGTGTTATAATAACTTTTATTAGACATATCCAAGAATCTGTAATCCAGTCGCAGCAATCACAAGGAGTGGGTCAAAGACTCATTTAAAACTGAGCCATAGGAACGATTTAATGAGGTTTTGGAGTCTCAAAATCTAAATCTGGATTAAAAATATAACTCATTACAATGTCAATTACTTGATCACATTGTGCCGATTTTATTAATTCTAAAATTAGATAACCAATGTCTTGATGCAGTCGCTCATGGTTTGGGTTCTGTGTGCGGAACCTGCATCAAGACGGGAGCAGGGATCAGGGAGCAGGGAAGAGGGAAAAAATAATGTGTACCTCATAGCTACGAAAAACGCTATATGGTCGTTTTTTGACCAACAATTTTTCTTATACTTGTTTTGTTTATTTAGGATTTACTTGAATATATTTACAAGTGTAATTTGTCATTTTTCCCGTTTATCCATAGAGCATTTTTTGATTATACTTTATTTTTAGGATTTTTAGGATATAGCAATCCTAAATAGGTTGTGGTAATTTTCCAAAACGTGATCATTGTTATACCTGGGTTTCAATTCGAGCACTTGTCACCAATCATTTAGGGTTGCTATATTATCGGGATATCTAGTTTAACAAATCAGTTGACCCTAGGAGAAAAACATGGCTGATAATCTAACCGGCATCGGATATCTTGGCTGTACCTACGATATCTACGGTTACTATGCCCGCGCTAACTCCGTCAATACCAGTAAGCGACTGTTTTCTTTGCCTGACGCAGATACAGAAATCACGGTCCACGATGATCAATATTCTTACCCCAAGGATGCCATAGGCACTCCTGTCTTATTATACGAAACTGATCAGAAAACCTCTTCTTACGACAGTACTGAAGATCTATACACCAAGATGTCAGTTTCTGCCAACTTGTCCGGTTCCTATGGTCTGTTTAGCTCCGAAGTTTCGGCTAAATACTCACAGTCATACACCAGTAGCAGCTACTTCTATCACGTTGAAAAATCCGGCTATGTCAACTCCTACAAGTTGACCCTGGATCTCGATTATGCCCTGAAAAATCTTGATGAGGACTTCAAGGATGACCTCTACAACATGGACGCCGAGGAGTTAGTGGCAAAATACGGCACTCACTTTCTCTACGAGGCTGTTTTCGGCGGTCGCTGGTCTTATAGTCAAAGCGTCTCAAAATTCAGTTATAGCAGCTCCCAGGAAGCCGAAGTGGAAGTAGAGGCAAACTATGGCGATTACTCGGGATCAATTTCCACTTCTAACCAGACCGACCAGTCGCAATCGAACAATCAATCTAATGGCGAGTTTTGGTGCATCGGTGGCACTCCCGACACTTTGGTGGATGGCTTTGATGATTGGGCGGCATCGGTTCCTGGTAATTTCGTCCTCGTGGACTTTACCTCTGACTCCCTGAAGAAGATTTCGGAGTTAGTGGAGAATGATGACGCTCGCAAAGAGGAAATCGACGCAGCCATCCAAGCTGTTCTTGATGCAGGTACGAACCCTAGTAGTACTGAGCTGACTACCAGTTCTCAAACGGACCAGTGGATCGCAGGCGACAATAAAGATATGGAGGTAGACTCAGGAGCCCACCTAGACCACGTAGTAGTTGGCTTTGGAGGTCTGATTAAGGACAAGAAGTTCAATCTTACTGCCGTGTGCTACCTTAATCTGTCTACAACCCAACGTCAGTGGAAGGTGTTTGGAGACACTGAGACCTTTAACCAGACCGATTACGAAACCCTAGGGGAAGTCCCAGAGGGCTGTGTACTGACAGGCATTGGGTTGAAGGGAGACGGCAGCAAGTTCACCAAAATGGTGCTTTACTACCAAGAACTCACCCCTGCTAGCTCCACGAACAACTATCTCGTCACCAACCTACAGTCAATTGCTTTTAAGGGTACAAAGGAAGTAAGTTCTCCTGATAGTAGCTACGAGATTGAGTTTAATCCCGGTGATAATAATGATATGGTGATTACGGGCATTGCCGTGGGGTACCGTGGCAAAAAGGAAAAGGTCAATTACCTCAAACTCTATCGCAATACTATAGTGGAA
>NZ_JAAHHE010000357.1:0-5933 GCF_010692525.1 Moorena sp. SIO3B2 | reverse complement strand
GAACGATAACAAACTTTTGCCAAGGTTGATAAGAAAATGCAAAGTCTCTTAACTTAACTTTACTTAAGTTAATAATAACTAAAGTGTGTTCTAGTTTGCTCTTTAGCCGAAGGGAATATGATTTAATAGAGATAGAGTCGATACCGAGTATTATCTGGGGCACCTCTCCTGTCATACCGTACCTAGGATTTTTACCCCATACGACCCCTAGATATTTTGGTATGGACGACCTGCCCATATGGATGTACTGGTGACAGCTGCAATCAACTGTCATTAGGTTCTTATCCTTCCATTTATTATGATTGCCGTTGATGTAATCAAGATGGATTTCCTGACCTGACGCGGATCTCAATTGACAATATCGACATGTATGTTTCGGCCATTAGTAATGGGCGTTGCTTAATAATGGAATGATTTTAAGAGTTTTGTGGAATGGGCATCTTGCCCGTTCCTGACGGTGCGACCCGTGGCGAATTAAATTCGCCACGGGTCGCACCTAAAAGTGATATGCACCCAAGCTAATTACTTAATCATGGAATATAACTTTTGGATGTCAGCTTTGCCCTTACCGTACTTAACATTAACATTTACGTTCCACAACAGTACTTGCCCATCAGCACCACCACTAACTATTTTTACTTTATCCCTAGAAGAATTAGAATTGATCGCCAGTGACAAAACTGCTTTTTTATGTTTTAAATTGACATTCCTTCTTAGCTCAATGTTTTTTTTGTTAGTTACATCCCACAATTGCACGTTTCCAGTCTCATCGCCAGTAACGACATAACTTCCATCAGAGCTAAGGGCAACTGATTTGACCGGAGCCTTATTTTTAAGGGTATTATTAGTTTTAGCTTGGGTATTCTGGACTACCACTTTACCATGAGGATCAGCAGTTACAAAATACTCACCATCTGGGCTAATAGCAGCTAAAACAAAAGTGGTTGGCTGAGAAGGATGTTTTCCTAAAAATCTGATTGGATGCCAAAGAAACCATAGAGCAATTAGCCCAATCACGCCGAAAATTATCAATCTTATTACCAATTGGGGATTATATTTTTTACTTTCGTCAAAGCTTGGTACGTCAAAGCTTGGAAAAAATTTTTGAGCTGAATTCGGTGGTTCATAGGGAGAAAGGTCTTGTTTCTCGACAAGATTCGATAATCCCCGCCAAACTCCTGCTTTTTTGAGATCGTCTTCTTTCTTAATTCCGGTGACAACTACTAATGCTTCTGAATCCGAAGTATTGCTTTTCTGAGGTAGACGGTATTCTTTAAGTTCATCAGCAATAATTTTTCTATTATCTTCTGAGTTTTTCCCTATCATTACATGCTTCGTTCCAGTGGAGTTCTTGGTTTGAAGCGATGCTTTGATGGCATTCTCGATTTGTTCATAAGAAACTTCAAATCCGTATTCCCCTCCTTCCTTAATAGCACTGTCAATGTCATTTTCTAACTTTCCCTCTAATGCAAGCACAGCAATTCCTCGTATTTTTTGCTCATCCTGTTCATCATCTTGAGCAATCAACGCTATAGAGTTGCGTATATTCCGACCTCGATAATCTTTGCGTTTGCTTGCTTTCATGCCTGTGACAAGCAAAATTAATTGACCACTATCACGCCCTATAAAAATCGAATACGCTTGAGTTTCAAGCAATACTTGAAATTTTTTAACCAAATCTGGTTCATCTATCGGCTTTTGTTGATTCTTATTCTTGGTAATTTCTTGCCAACAGTACCCCTGTTCTTGATAAAAACCAGCACTTAGAACATAAATTTCCATTGCTTACTCCTATTTACCAATAAAAAGTTTATCTTCGCCTTGTATAATGACAAAGCCACCAGAAGATTTACATTGACTAGCAGACTGGCGAGCAGCTTCTAAAAGGTATCGATCCCAACCTAGCCAATGACGAATAGGATTGAACCAGCCCCATTTCGTACCGTAATGAAGTTTTAGTAGGAAACTCAAAAGATACCGTAACGGCTGATCGCTATCTTTGGGACTATATCCAGCATCATGACTAATTTTGCGAAAGTAAAAATGCGGTTTTTTATTCTCTACTCTAATATTATTGAAGATTACAGTTCCTACAGTTTGAACAGGTGTAATTACGCAGGCAATCTTAGTCAGCAAATTTTCGCTCTTGAATAACCTAAATAGTTCAGCATATTTGTCTTTGATGCAGTTACGTAATTTTTTAGCATCTTCTTCGTTTTGCAAATATTTTTCACAACGAACAGGAACAAGGATAACGAGCCTAGGTTCTTTTAAATCTCCATAGCTTATTTTAAAAAAATCACAAATCTGCTTGGGTCTGTTCATCAAATGATGCCATTTGCCGTTGGCTTCCATGAGTGCAGGAGCGTCAATAGCAATCAGAACTGCAACACATTCATGCATTACCTTTTTGACAAATTCTCCATCCTTATCAATGTATTCACCAGGAAAATCTTGAAAAGTCAGTTGTAAAGATGGTTTGTCACCAATCTTCCCTAGACCAAATTTAAAAGATTGTGGCTTCTGATCTCCTTCCAATCCTCCCGTCGCTTCAAAATCATCCAGCAGAGCTTTTAGCTGTCCTAAACGCTTTTGTAGAAGTGCGGAACTTTCAGAATCAGGAGTCAGTTGCAAATCGGCTTCCTCAAACGTATCAGAGAACTGCTCATACATAGCAGTTAAAACACTAGTCTTGCCTACCCCTCGATTTCCTAGCATTGTGACTTTAAGTTCTTTGGGCATTTGATTCTCCTTGTTGTTTTACTTGAATAATGACATCAACTCTTGCTGATTTAGGTTTGTCGCTTGTTCTACTGCCTCTAGCCACTCTTGGCGTACCCTCGAGCGTTCACCCAATAGCTCAAATTCTTTAGGCCAGATAGAAGAGCGTTCCTGGTAAAGAAAAATTTGCCATTCATCCTTGACTGCTTCAGCACGGAGTACACGGTCAAGAAATTCTTCTACTATGGCAAAAGCAGCTTGGGAAGGTTCACAAAGAAAATCTTCTAAGGCTGTTTCGCATTGAAAAACAGCTGCTGCATGAAGTGCTTCGAGATTGCTCTTAATTTGCTCTGCATTGGGAGACTTTCCAGACAGATGCAGATCAGTCCTATCAGGAGTTAATCCATTAAGACACTGGCGAATTCGGTGTTGGATAGTACCCCGATAAGAAAGCTGAAATTCAGAGAGGATTTGGAATCCAAATTTTAGTCTGCTGGATTGACATTCTAAAATTTCATCAGGCAGTAGGTTAGCTATCTCTCCAAGAAAATCAGAGCCTTTTGCTTCTGTAATTTCCCCTAAATTTGCCTTTCCAATTAATACCTCTACTACCAGGCATTTTACCCTATCCAAAGATTTCTTTAAACCAGTATCTAGAGATAGAAAATGTTGTGATAGGTGAGCGCGAATTTCATTGAGGTAATCGCTATAGGCACTTGTGTAAGCCCCTTTACTATCACGCCTACTTTCAATTTCTTCCAAAGATGAGGGAATTTTCGTATCGTTATAGCAATTTTGGATAGCCTCCTCTACAGATTCTTTAAAGTCTCGGTCTTGCTCATTAATTTGATTACTAAGTTGTTTAAGGAGTTTTTCTAGACCGCTTGTCAAATTGTCCCAAAGCCCATTAAACAATGGGATGAATTCAACCATCTCTCCTGAAACTTTTCCTTGTCCTAATGCTTGACGGGCTTTATCTAACTCAGCCACCACTAATGTTTGGAGTTGCTTGATTCGATCCTGACAAGCAGAGGCATATTGCTGATCTAGGTCAGTAATTTTTTTAGCTAAGTAGTTAAGAATGGGATCTAAAACCTGATCGTTAGCCTCTTGAGCTTCATCGCAGTTAGCTATGACACAGTCTGCAACATTGATGTGTTTGTTGGTAATGTCGGTTTTCAATTGTTGGCAGAGTTGTAAGTTACTCTCATCACTCAGTTTGTTGAGAACCATAAAAGACCATAGTGGCAGGGGCAGATCATTCAAAGCTCTATAGGCTGTGTCGTACAGTTGCACATCAACGTCCCCCCAAAAGTCCCCTTTACTCTTTGGCATCCGGACAAATAGCACCGCATCAATATCCTCACCAATGGTTTTTACCATCCTCTTTTCATCACCAATTCCTGTATCTCCTAATCCCGGCATATCAATTAAAGCAATCTTTCCAAGATCATCCTTGGGAAATTTGCAAATAATTCTGACCTCTCGAACTGCCAGATAGTTGAAATAAATACGCTCCCCTTGGAGGTTGTCTTGGGCTACATATTCTCGAATCTCTTCTTTCTTGATCTGGCGTGGGGAAGTAGCCTGCAACAGGGAACGATATTTATCTACATTCTCATGATATTGACGTAGATGTTCATATTTGGCATTAACCTCTGCACCCTTAAGGTCGTTCGGTAGCGAAGGCAGGTCTTTACTTGCAAAATCATCGATATTAATTGGTTTAGTTCCCAATTTTAACTGCTCATAGTAAGGAGCAATAACCTCATCCATAAAAGTACGGTCTGTATAGAACAAGACTTCACCATATGTTTCAACATTTGGGTTATGGTGAATCTTGCTGCGAACCCCGGTGCAGTGTTGACCGCTGCCATCAGGAATTTCTGCTGCGGTCAATCCAGTTAAACTTTGTAATAAACGACTTTTACCCTGTCTTGCTCGTCCAATAACACCGATGTTAAGAGTATCTCGCGAGAAACGAGTTTTGAGTTTAGCCAGTGCTTGTAACTCAGATACAATATCCTGCTGAATCTTAGAAAAATCGATTTCCTTCAAGCGTCCATTTATGCTTGGTTCATCAACCTTTTCCAGTAGCTTTTGGCGATAATTGTCGAGATAGCTAAGTCTAGAATAAAGAGAGTTTAAATTTACTCCGACCTGTTCAATTTTATTAGCCAAAGGTTGGCGCTTTTCAAGAATATAGGCAATTTGAGCAGTTCTGTCCATAGGTTAGATATCCAATTAATTAAAGTCCAAGTTTGGCTACCGAGTGTTATCCAGTTATTCTGGGAAATATCACATCAAAATTGCGATCGCTGCACCTAAAGTTTGTCAATCAAATTCAGTAGGTTCGTTTATGAAATAACTAATATTGTATGGTTCTATGTCCCAAAATTCCTTTGGTGCTAATTCCTGGGAACCATGACCGCTGTAGTAGAACAAAACTACATCATTTTTTCCAGCTTGACGAAGATGGTTTCGGACGCGATTAATAACTGCCTCGCGGCTCGCTTGCTCATCTTTAACCTTTAGTAATTGCAGTTGGTATTCTTCCCGATCGAATCGTTCGTTAAGATACTCTTATATTGCTGTAATGTCGTTAGCACAGCTTTGTAATGGATCTACTTGAATAACTGAATCCAGTGCGTAGTGATCGATCCCGACTAGCAAGGCATAAATCCTCTTAACCATCGTTTCCTTCCATATTAGCTAAATATTTGTGGGTTTAATTATTATTCTGATTTATTTTTCCTTTTTATGCAGGGATCGGTTTTTTGTAACATAAATTTACAAAACCTGACGGATAGGATAGCGTTTCCTAGTCTAGTCAGGTACATCTAAATTTTGGGCGTTGTCTTGATGCAAAGCGCGAGTGGGGAGGGACTGTGTGGGCCATCTGCGGGCGCACCTTGTAAGCCCCGGACTCTATAACTTAGGTATTGACAAGTTAAGCGGAATATGTATCGGTGGAATCTGAGATTGAATCGCTACCAGAAATGCAGTTATCTAGCCTATCGGTTGTAGGGATAGGCTATTAAATTGATCTAAATGCTTTAACCTTCACTTAGTTAAACCATGTTCTAGAGCATAGCGAACTAACTCAGTACGGCTATTAGTTCCGGTTTTACTAAACAGACGACTGACGTACTTCTCAACATTACGAACACTAGTCTCTAAACGTCGGGCAATTTCTTTATTCATTAGCCCTT
>NZ_JAAHHE010000356.1:0-5937 GCF_010692525.1 Moorena sp. SIO3B2 | reverse complement strand
CGATCGCTGACGGCTTAACCCTAGCGCTGAAACGTCCTTAGAGAACCAGGGTAAGGGCAAGAATAAATCAGGAGGCATTATTATCAACAATATTGATAAAACAGTGCGATAGTCCTGAGAATCAAGGATTAACCCTTTTCTGTCACTCTCCGGTTATAATAAGTAGAAAAAGAAAAAAAAGAAACTCTACAAGGTAAGCACAGCAATAGATGTAGAGGAACAAATCCTAAAACATTTAGCCAGGGATACCCAGGCAACAGTATCAATAATAGATGAATATTGTCAGAGATTAGTTTAAATTATCCAGCTTTTTTATCTTTAAATCAATCGGCAGAAGTGGCCAATGAGGTGACAGATACTGATGATATCCAGGTGATTAATCATCAACAATGGAATTATGAAGGTGGATGGAAGAATGTGTTAAACAATTTTCGTTTACTGATTCAACCCATCATGATGTTATGGCTTATTTTTCCATGGTTAGATATTTTACCTAATAGTAAGTTAGGCCTGGGATTGAATCAGCTAATTAGTGAAATTAATCAATGTCAATCCTTTTTTTATTCTGGATAATCTGGCTTATTTGTTAATCATTGAATTCGGAAAGTGACAGAAAAGGGATAAATTCCCTGCGGGCTTACCCCATGGCTAGAAGCAAGGGGCTTGCGCCCTTAGACTTTTCGGTCAAAATGTAACACAGTGCGATCAAGCCCGCTGCTAGGTTAGGTTAAGTTAAGTAACCCAACAATCTCACTAAATTAATTTAAATTACTTCCGTTCAAAGGAGGCAATCAAAGGGTTCTCAGAACTTAAGTATTGATTGATTGCTGACAAGGCTTGAGGTTGATGGGAAACATGAGCATCAATGAATAAACCAATTGTTTCTGCTAGCAAATTCCGTAGTAGGTCTTCCGGTTGAGATGCTGGATAGTCTAGGAAAGCTCTACCAGTAGTGGAATCAGATGGATAAGCAATAGAGAAATGATTGGCTCCCTCTAGAAGTAGCAGATAACTATCGTCTCTGCCCCCTGAGATCGATTCTCTAAAAGTGCGTAACACTGGAGTGGTTGCTTGTTCCCAAGTTACTCCATAGCGGTGGCTGCTGTTGGCAATAACTCCATCACAGGTTCCTCCAATCAGCATTAATGGTAAAGCATCAGGTAAAGGTAAGATTTTGCCCGATGGATATCCTAGTTGCTTTCCTCCTGCTGTATGTGCACCATAGGCAAAAGAAGCCACAATTTGTGGAAAGAAGCGTGGATTTGCACTTTCAATTGCAACTCTGCCCCCAGCGGAGTGTCCTCCTAGAATGATGTGTTTTAAATCAAGCAGGCCAGCTAGAACTCCGTTAAGTTGTAATTTCTCTAATGCTACCAATAGGCTTGGTAAAGCAGAGGCTGTTGGAGCTGAACCATAGGTGTTTGGAGCCCACATTGCGATGTCAACACCTGGAGTCAGACCTACTATACCAGGTAAGTTTTCGGCAACCCAGGAGAAAGTGACAACCACAAGCCCACGTTCTGCCAACTTAATAGCAAGCCACTGATATACTTCCGGACTACAGTTTATGCCATTAAAGAAAATGACGACTTTGAAGGGAGACTGCTGAGGATCAGCAGGAACAATACCCATATTTTGTTCCTGATCGCTGCCTGACATCAGGGCTGGATAGAAAACTTTCAAATGAATGGTGTCATATGGAGAGGAAGCATCTTCTACTTTGGTAGACTGAAAAATTGCTCGAATAACCATACCACAAAAACTTATTTATTCAGATTTTAATCAGCTTATCAATTACAGCGAGCTTTGAAGCACACCAATAGATGGAAGGCTAACGGCCTTGAGGCTAGCGGCGCGAGACCAACTCTGGGAAAAGCCAAATTTTGCCGTCTTTGATATCTAAATGAACGATAGAACGGTAAATCCGATTCAAATCTTCCCAACCCACATTCATCCACTGGTAATGATCCCGAACAGTGTCAAAAATTAGTTGTACTTCCACCTCATCATTAGAAACATCATCCTGGGCGTACTGGTTCAGTAATCTCTGAACCTACTCGCGGTATTGAGCTACTTTCTCCATTCAACAATCACCTCATTGGCTGGATCATACACAATTATCAAGACCTGATACTGTTGTATCGCAGGATGCTTTAGCCTACAGGTCTGCTGTCAGAGTAGTAAGTTATGACTGCTATTGCTGAGGAGCTCAAGCCTACACTCCCCTAGCCTCGCGAGTGTAGCTAGGTCACTACAAAAGACTACAGGAAGAATTATGCCGTGGAGTGTCAAACACAAAATCCGTTAAAGTATGTAAATAAGCGAAGTTACCTTTTTAACCCAGGCACAATGGTATCCTCATCCTCGATTGCTGTCAGAGAACTCCCCATATTTCCCCTACCTGAAGTAGTTTTATTTCCTGGACGCCCTCTGCCGTTACACATTTTTGAATTTCGCTACCGAATCATGATGAACACGATTTTGGATAGCGATCGCAGATTTGGTGTCTTAATGTGGGATCCTGTTAAACAGGAACCAGCTACAGTTGGCTGTTGCGCTGAAGTTATCCACTTTCAGCGTCTTCCCGATGACCGGATGAAAATAGTAACTTTAGGTCAGCAGCGGTTTCGGCTCTTAGAGTACGTTCGTGAAAAACCCTATAGGGTTGGACTAGTGGAATGGATTGAAGACCAGCCACCTGCTAAAGACCTCAAACCAAAGGCAAAAGACGTCGCACAGTTATTGCGGGATGTTGTGCGTCTTTCCGCTAAGTTGACCAACCAGAAAATTGAGCTACCAGAAGACCTGCCCGATCTACCGATTGAGTTGTCTTACTGGGTTGCTAGCAATCTGTATGGCGTAGCCTTAGAACAGCAGGCACTTTTAGAGACCCTGGACACGGAAAAACGTCTAGAACGGGAAACAGAAATTCTCACTTCAACTCGCAATCACTTAGCAGCACGCACTGTACTCAAAGATGCATTGACTTAAGCTTTAATTGTAGCGTTTCTCATAGCTATGAGGTACACAGGATTTTTGGCCAGATCCGCTGCTCTCGACTCCCGACTCCCGACTCCCGACTCCCTACTTCCATTAACCCAGAACGAAAGTACCTCACCCAATTAATAACTGCTATAACAGTTTTGTTCACGGTTGACGGTTAACTGTTGAAAGTAAAATTATCAACATTTATGAGGGTGTAGCTGCCAAAAATCTTGAGGATTTCCTGATCAGGAATTATTTCCTCAAGAGCAGCTTTAAATAATGGTGTATACAGATCTGATTCCAGTTCAATAAAGAATATGTACTCACCAAGTAATCGTTTGGTGGGACGAGACTCAATCCGACTTAAATTAATACCTCGACGGGCAAACACCTGGAGTGGTTTAGACAAGGATCCAGGTATATTAGCAGGAGGACTAAATGCTAAGGAGGTATGACTACCTCCAGGAGATGGCTTTAAACTCAGCACCCAAAACCGGGTGAAATTATCGGGATAGTCATTAATGTTAGATGCCAGTACTGGTAGAGTGTAAAGCTTTGCTGCTCGTTGAGAAGCGATCGCTGCTGCATTGTGATCTTTGTCCAAAAACTGTAGCGCTTCAGTAGTGGAGTTGGTAGGTACCAGTTGCACTGATGGCAGAAAATGCTCTAACCACCCCTGACACTGAGCCAGGGCTTGGGGATGGGAATAAACAGTTTTAATGTCTGCTATGGTTGATGCCCGTGACATCAGACAATGTCTGATGGGCAAAACCAGAGCCTGTTGGATTTGTAGCTGATCTAGTTGCCAAAGCCGATCTAGTGTCATGGCGACACTGCCTTCAATGGAATTCTCTACAGGTACCACTGCTAGATCAGCTTGTTGGTTAGCTACTGACTGTAAGGTTTGGCCAATGCTGGGATAAGCACACAAGAGGGATTGCTGACCCTGTTGTTTCTGGAGTCGCTCAGCATAAGCTGTGGCAGCGGCTTCTGTATAAGTTCCTGGTGGTCCGAGATAAGCAATAGAAAGTGACATAATAGAAAATCTAATTTTAAAGTAGCTTGAAGGTTAGCAGCTTGTTATTTAGTAAAGAGATGTGATTATTTTTTAGTGTGAACATAAATCAGTATTGAGTTTGATGATATAGTTATAAATGTTATCTAGAGTATGGCGGTTGAATTGTAATAATATAATTAATAATAAATTAGGATTATATCAGATTTTAAGTTACTTGGTATTTATCAAAATGTTAACTGTAAACTATTGAAAAAAAACACTACTAAGTTCGTCAGTATATCAGTTATTATTAGCTGGGGTATTTTTAGGCTTGTTTGGGAATCGAGGAACCGATAAACAGCAAGCGGGAATATTCTATTTTAAGAGTAAAGCTGGGTATCTTGATCTGCCCTAGTTAACGTTTATTTCTTTCATGATGGCATCGGTTTTTGAAAATTTCCAACCCCTAGCTGCGATCGCTACCACTCCTACTGGGGCTCAAATCCTGCAACCCCTGTGTCAAACTACTGGTGCAACTCTTTGGGTACCGAATTCTCTGAGCACCCTAGAACAGGTTGCTGTCTACAAGGGTTCTCTCAAAGACCACATTGCCTCCCTCTGGCCAAACCACCGTGCTTTGGTGTTTTGTTTGGCAGCCGGAGCAGCGGTGCGCTTAATTGCTCCTTTGTTAACGGATAAGTCCAGTGATCCAGCAGTTGTGGTAGTTGATCAAGGGGGAGGTTTTGTAATTAGTTTGTGTAGTGGTCATCAAGGGGGGGCAGATCAACTGACACGGTTAATTGCTTCCCAACTCGACTCAACGCCTATTTTAACGGGAGCAGCAGCGGATTTAGGTCTACCTGGAGTTGATGTCTTAGGTATTCCCTTTGGCTGGTATCGGGGAAAAGGGGATTGGACTAGAGTCAGTGCTGTGGTTGCCCGTGGGGAAATAGTACAGGTAATTCAAGAGGCTGGTTCCACTCTTTGGCAAGCTCATCTTAGAGATGGACATCCTTTTTATTTCGGATTTCCAGAGGATAGCGCTACAAGTGAATCCGAGTCGATCTCACCTAAAGCCAGGATTTGGATTAGTCCCACCCACCAGCAATTTTCTCCAGAATCGGATTTACCAAACGTGCAGTGGTATCCACGGGTAATGTGGGTGGGAATTGGCTGTGAGCGAGGAACATCGAAGCAGTTGATTGAAATGGCGATTCGGCAGACCTGTGAGGGTTATGGTTTATCAGAAAATGCGATCGCAGGAATTGCTACTATTGACCGCAAAGCCGATGAAGTCGGCATAGTCCAATTGTGCCAAGAGCGCCATTGGCCTTTACGCACTTTCCCAGCTGACGTACTCCGTTCCGTAACCGTACCCAACCCATCGGATGTGGTGGCGGCAGAAGTTGGTACTCCCAGCGTTGCCGAAGCAGCAGCTCTCTGTGGCGCTAGAGGGTTGAAGGTTAGCAAGTTGTTCGCGAAGCGTGGCCTTTTGGCCAAGGTTAGCAAGTTGAAGGTTGAAGGTTCTAACCTACAAGCGACTAACTTACAAGCGACTAACCTTCAACCCTTATTAGTTCCCAAACAAATAGTCAAATCAGCTAATCAACCAGGAGCAGTAACTGTAGCGATTGCTCAATCCCCAGTAGAATACACTGGACGTATGGGGAAACTGTTGCTAGTGGGTATCGGTCCGGGAAATCTTGACCAAATAACCCCAGCCGCTAAAACGGCTATATCCAGCGCTGATGCTGTGATTGGTTACTCCCTCTATATCAATTTAATTTCAACCTTGCGACGTCCAGGACAAATTATCGAAGCCTTACCAATTACCCAAGAAACCCAACGAGCAAAACGGGCTATTGAACTGGCTGAGTGGGGATTAACGGTAGCAGTGGTTTCCTCTGGTGACTGCGGTATCTATGGTATGGCGGGGTTAGTCCTAGAAGAATTGC
>NZ_JAAHHE010000355.1:0-5970 GCF_010692525.1 Moorena sp. SIO3B2 | reverse complement strand
AGGCTCCGACTTGATCAGCAATCTCCCGAAAGCGTTGGAAATCAATGATGCGGGGATAGGAACTCGCACCAGCAATAATTAGTTTGGGACGAATCTCTTGAGCTTGGGCGAGAATCTGATCGTAGTCCAGACGCTCTGTCTGTGGATCGACTTTATAAAAATGACAGTCATAGATTTTACCTGTCATGGTAAATTTCGCACCATGGCTCAGATGCCCCCCATGACCGAGATCCATCCCTAAGATGCGATCGCCCGGTTTAAGGACAGTCAGATAAACTGCATGATTAGCTTGAGACCCTGTGTAGGGTTCAAGATTGGCGTGAGCGGCTCCAAATAATTCCTTAGCACGGGAAATTGCTAAGTTTTCCAACTCGTCAATGTTCTCACAGCCGCTAAAGTAGCGACGACCTGGATATCCTTCAGCCACCTTATTGGTCAAAATCGAGCCAGTGGCTTCTAATACAGCGCGACTAACGAAGTTAGCTGACGAAATTAATTCAATATTGTCTTTTTGCCTTTGGTTTTCCCGCTCAATAATCGCAAAGACCTCTGGATCTACGGAATTTAAACCTAAACCATGGTTGTTCAGTTGCGTTTTGTCTTGGGAAACAGTCAATTTTTTTCTCCTTAAACTCTTCTTAATCTCGGATTTCCTCTGTTGACCAAAAATTTATCAATCCAATAACCTAGCAAGCGATACTTTTGCTTCAACTGACTATTGAAGCTTGCCGTTAATTTAGCGATCGCTGGTAATGGCTAGGAATTTTTTCGGTCAGATAGTTACAAATCAGGGAAACCGCTTTCTGGGACTTGGTTTGAACGCTTTTTGTTATTTCATTGTGGTGTTGTGAATTTAGATTGCCAGTGATTAGCTTAACACAAAAAAATCTGGTAATAGATCTTGTAGTAGTAGGTGGGAATTATCCTGTTGATGATCATAGAACATCATCAATCACTACGGTCAGCTGCTTCTACCCGATTGTCTCATGACATGAGCATGATCGAACAAGAGCATTACATTTCTTAGCAATATTAGCCACCTCTAAGAGCTCCGCTGGATGTTGCTTCTCCCGGATTTGCTGATGAAATGAGCATCATCTAAAAATAGTGTTAAATTTCTTAGATATCCCCCAGGAACCGCTATGGGGTGCGCGGAAGTTTGGCCAAAAGTGTGCAAGAGCCAATTTTTGGGTCAGATGGTAACCATTGTTTTGCCAACACCCCCTTTCTGGTTTGCGAGCACTACTATCATGCTTCAGCAATATCAATGGTTGACTTGTTAGCAAGCCCAAAATCAATATTACCAGCAATCTGACCGGTAAACTTCAAATAAAATCAAAAATTTATATTTATTTTATTTTGAGTTATTAATTTATTCTATTGTTTTATAGTATAATGAGGTACACAAAATTTTTTCCATGTTCGCTGTTACATGTCCCCTATTCCCTAAAAACCGAAACTTTGTACCTCACCTAATTGAAAAATGCTATAACCCTCTTTTGTCACTCTCCGGCTTTTGTCACTCTCCGGGAAGCCAATCTACACAAGCCTTATCAGTCAATCAATACAAGCTATCCTATTAGAAAAACTTGGATACTGTATTTGTTGCTAGAAAAAAATCTGGCAATCGTTTGAACTACAAAAGTTATAGAATGCGCGAAAATACAAAAGTTTGCGGAGAGTGACAGAACAGAGATAATTAAGCATATCAAAAAATATAGCAGTTCTCAATTGGGTCAGAGATTTTCATCCTCAGTTAATGGCAATAGGGAGTAGGGAGTAGGGGTAACAAAATTGACGTTAGTTTTAATGGTGAAGCAGTTATCTCGCCCACCCTTACTCGATCTACTTCGGCTGTGGGGACTGTTGTTTTTTGTTGCTATTGCTCTTTCCGCCTACCAAGCTGGAATATTTCAACAAGACCTATTCAATCCCGGTGGATTTCCCTTACTCTGGCGATTTTTGCGGGCTAGTTGGCACCCAGAGATTAGTCCTGAGTTTTTGCGCCTGACCCTGAATGCCACTCTTACCACCCTCGCTTATGCCGCTTGCGGAACCTTTCTGAGTATCTTGCTGGGGATGGTAGGAGGAATTTTAACGTCACAAGTGTGGTGGTTGACCGTCTTTCCTCACTGGCCCATGCACCACAGTATTTGGCTAGCCATGCGGGGACTGCTGGCCTTTCCTAGAGCGATTCATGAGATGATATGGGGGATATTTTTCCTCAATATCTGGGGGTTAGATCCCCTAGTGGCCATAATTGCGATCGCTATTCCCTATGGTGCCATCGTTGCCAAGGTCTTTTCAGAAATTCTGGATGAAACCCCACGGGAACCGTTAATGGCCTTGCTCAATAGTGGCGTATCCCCCTTAACTGCACTTCTCTACAGTCTGATTCCCCAAGCCTTTTTCAATCTTCTTTCCTACAGTGTCTATCGCTTTGACTGTGCCATTCGCTCAGCAACAGTACTGGGGATTATTGGTGCTGGAGGATTAGGTGATCAGATGTTTCTGAGTTTACAGTCCCTGCGTTACGAGCAACTGTGGACATTTTTCTATGTTCTGGTCTGATTAAACGGCGCAGTCGATATCAGTAGTGCTATATTGCGCCGTCGGATTAATCTAAGGGTGCTTTTGATTTTAGTCTGCCTTTGCTTTTTGAGCTTTTGGTATGTCAGTCCCGGACTCAGCAAGCTTTGGTCTCCCCGTACTCAGGAACTTTTGGGAGATATTGCCCAAGGGTCATTTCCACCACAAATTAATGGATTGCAATTCCCACAGTTATTGACTCTCTCCATCCAAACCCTTGCCATGTCGATACTAGGGATTGCTGGTGCTGGTATTGCTGGGATGGTGCTGTCTTTTCCAGCAGCCCATAATTTTCTGCTTCCCGGTGGATTGCTCAATCCCAATCCCAAGGGATTAACTATTGCGTCGGTACAAGGTTGGACAATACTGGTGCTAACTCGGATAGTCCTACTGTTTTGCCGAGCCATTCCCGCACCGATTTGGGCAATAGTAGCGCTATTTGTCCTGTTTCCTGGAATTTTACCCGGTGCGATCGCACTGGGATTAAACAACCTCGGTATTCTAGGCAGATTAATGACAGAAACCAATGAAAACCTGGAAAAGCCTCCTTTAGAAGCCTTAAAAGCCCAGGGAACTCCAGGAACCCTGCTATTTCTCTATGGAATACTGCCGATTAACTTGCCCCGTTTCCTAGCTTATATCCTCTATCGCTGGGAAGTCTGCATCCGGGAGACTGTCATGGTCGGATTAGTAGGAGCTGGAGGGTTAGGTCTGTTGCTGACCGAACAATTGAGTAGCTTTGACTATAGCAGTGTAGTGGTAACCAGTAACCCCAGATTTCTCACAAACTTGAGAAACCATGACTAGGACAAAGTATTTCGACACAACTATACCGATATCAAAATCATTGATCTCCCAAATTCTTCCCCATACTTGAATTAACTTGAATTAACTTCACCCCATCACCCCATCACCCTATCACCCCATCACCCCATCTCTGAGTGAACCAACTCTCTAGCTATTTTTATTCGCACAAAAGAAACTATTTGTCGATGATTTACGTCACCTGACCTTATGACAATTGTCACAACCCCTATTACCACAGGATCACCTACGATCGAAGAAAAATTCAGGATACTGAAGATAGGGGTAACTACTTAATGACGTTACTACTAGATGACGTTGCTACTAGAGGAGTGTAAAATGTTAGAAAAACTTATCTTAGCTATAACCTTCACCTTAGTACTTTATTTATCTTCAGATTTCGGTTTAATCAGCACCGACTCAACATCTTCTGCTCCTCCGGCATCAGACCTGACAGAGGAAGTTGTGAGTCACTTACCATCAAACTGACATCTGACACTATTCCATTAATCCTTTTTGTCACCCTTTTAGGACTAAATCCGCTTTATTTTTTCAGTGATTTGTGTAATTTGTTGGTAATTTGTTCCCATAAGCTCTTCTGAGTTTTAGTCTGCAAAGACTCATCCTCTGGCATAGGTTCATTCAAATAGCGGTAATGTTTCCAGATATCCCAGTAAGGACAACCAGGCTGAATACGAATACCAGCCCAGTGTAGATATTCTAGGGGTTGATTCAAATTTGGATCAATAAGTCGTACTCCTTGGGTTTGAAATTGTTTACTACCTGCCCAATTTCCTGGAGCTCCCCCTGGTCTACGCACAATATTAAATCGGTGGTGCATCTGCTTCAATATCATATAGTTGATAATCGGCTGATCGGAGGTTTTCTGGGAAAAGTCAAAGTACTCGGGATGAGCCGCACACTCAGCAAAGGTTTCATATAAGGTTTCTTCACTAATCTTATTTTTCTTGGCTCCCCAAAACCCCCCATTAAAGATATCCTTCAGTTCCGCTTCACTAAAAATCTTATCTTCAATAACTTTAGGGGTGAAAACATTGGTGATTCCCCCGACATGCTGGTAATCACAGCAAATAAAATCATAGTCAGCCAGGTAGTTAAGATTATCAGCTATCTTCTCAAAAACAACTATATCGGTATCGATATAAATAAATTCATCAAAAGTTCCAAACCAGCAAGCCTGTTTCCGGAACTGATTCGGCCTAGCAAAAAATCCTTCCCCGAAAATTTCGTGTAGCTTAGTAGACAGGCGTTCGATAAACTCCAAATCTGGATAAATCTCTACTCCATAGGACTCTTGGAGAATTTGGACGACGTTTTGATAATTGTCATCATAGGGAATCAAAACAATTGGGGTATCGCTATCATAACAGCGGATACTATTTAGTAACGCAATAGACTGCTCAATCACCCGGTCATTAGCAGTGATGTAAATTCCACGATTCATAAAATCTGCCTCAACGAGTGAATCCTAACTTCTTGAATACTTGAGCGGTTAAACTAGGAGGCTGGTTGTAAGGTTTAGCTTTAGTGGTAAACTGAGGACGTTTCTCTGGTTGATGATAATATCGGTAATGTAAGAAAATATCCCGGTAGGGAAAGTCAATATTATCCCCAGCACACAGTTTATTGAAAACTTTTGACTTGATTCCAATGTAATGAAGATAAGTCAGCCGATTCCCATGATCATAAAGTAGATTATCCCGAACCTCAAAGTGAGGAGATGTTACCGAATTGCCTGTTCTTTGATCTTTAGGCAAACTCAGAGAAAAATTATGGATAGATAACCCAGACCTCATCCTCATGTAGTTGAGTACAGATTGGTTAGGCGCTCGCTTATAGAGAACTTCTGCTTCCCCATTAGCTAACTGAGAAACTAACCATTCTCGCTGCTTTTCAGGAAATAATCCCCGCTTAGCCCCATAAAATCCCGAACAGAAAATTTCTGAATTAATCTGGGATTCATGGAATAGTTCCAGTAACTTCGGTGAGGCTAAGTTAAAAATATGTGCTGGGTCTTTATACTGAAAGTCATAAACCACAAAATCACTCTCATCTAACTGCTTAAAGACGAAATCTAAGGAATTCATCAGCAGAGTGTCAGCATCCAGATAGATAAATTTTTCAAATGGACTCTGTGGATCAAAGGCACAGTAACGATGATTTTCACCAACCCGATAGAATTTCGTCTTCATGCCTTGTGCTTGCCATTCTTGTAAAGCGTCAGGGTGAGTTTTCCAAACACGGTAGGAAAACTCTTCCCAACGGGCAAATAGTTCTGGATTATCCAGCAAGGTGACATTATCTCGGGTGGCAATTTCTTGACGGACCTTGTCTAATTGATCATTGTAGGCAATTACACAAACTGGAGTCTCTTTCCCAGCATTAACCTCTATGCTATTGAGCAGTGCTACCAGTTGGTTGTAAACCACATCATTAGCCAATGTATAAATTCCTGTGCTCATCTAGACTTACCCCAGTTTTTCCACTACTTTAGACAAGAAGTTGAGTAAATTCAACTCATGTAAAATGATTTGACGTGCTTCTGCGATCGCATCT
>NZ_JAAHHE010000354.1:4064-6029 GCF_010692525.1 Moorena sp. SIO3B2 | reverse complement strand
AGTCTCACACCCTTTGTAAGCGATGCAGCGCGGTCTTGGGGGTTTCCCCCATGAGCGACTGCATCAAGAAGCGCAAGAGTTTGACTTCTGACAAATGACTTCTGACTTCTGACTTCTGCTATATATGGTAATCCGACCCAGAACCAAACCAGCAAACCCTCTTCAACCTTCAACCAAACCACCTTCAACCAACCAACCTTCAACCAACCAACCTTCAATCAACCAACCTTCAACCAACCAACCTTCAATCAACCAACCTTCAATCAACCAACCTTCAACCTTCAACCAAAAAAACGTGGTATAATATATCCACTTCCAAGAGGGAGTTGTTTGGAAAAGGTAATCAGAAAGGAACGGAAGATTCTGGTGCCAGCGGTTACCGATGATGAATGGGAATGACTGTTTCAGGTGTTGCAGCAAAGGCGAGTAAAAGATGAAGATCCCTATCAAACCCTTGTCATAAAACAATGGCCTTTCGGCCACGCTACGCGAACGCGCTACCCTTGGAAAGCACAACCGTTGCCCAAGGGAGGGAACCCTAAGGGTTAGCAGTAGTCACTGATGGTAGAAACCCCCCCATGAACGCGCTCCATGGCGACCAAGATCAGCAGAGGGGATGGTCAGGGCGTAAATCCGATTTTGGCAGAAGCACAACAGTTGGAATGAATATGACCGTCCAACCCAAAGATTTCAATGACAATAACAATGAATCATTAAGAATGCTAGCACGGGCGATCGCATTTTCTCAGGGACAATTTTCTCTGATTTTAGCCCGTTGTAATTATCAATCATTGCGGCAGCGATTAACACAACAACTGACAGAACACTACCAGATTAAGTTTCACTCCAGGGCTTTGGCCTCATCGGCTCTTAACCTCTATAGCAATGTTCAAGCGGAACTGACTTCAGAACTACCCAATGCCGTGATTGTTCACAATTTGGAATTAGTCAAGGATATTGATCGGCTATTGGTTTCTACCAATAATGCACGGGATGAATTTCGCAAAACGTTCCCCTTCCCCCTGGTGTTATGGGTAACCGATCAGGTCCAACACAAGCTCAGACGAGTAGCACCAGATTTCACCAGTTGGGCTGCTACTCCCATTGGCTTTGAGATGGCAACGGATGAGTTAATTGATTTTATCGAGCAAACCGTCAATCAGGTCTATGGCAAAGTATTAAACTCTGGTGCTGGTAGATTTCTAGACAATGATGACTTGAATTTGGGCATTGGTTCGACTCGCCGCACCGAGTTAAAGTCAGCCCAGAATGAGCTAAACCATCGTAAAGTCAGATTAGACCCACCGTTAGAAGCCAGTTTAGAATTTGTCTTGGGTCGTGCCGGTGATGGGTCATCACAAGAGTCTCTGGAACATTATCAGCGTAGTTTAGCCCTTTGGCAGCAGATTGAGCCAGAGGCCAGGGCAACCGAGGGAAAACCCCAAACATTCACCTCCTCATCAGAGCGGATTGGATGCTTACTGTATTATTTAGGATTATGGTGGCGTACCTATGGTGAGAGACATCGGGCTGAACATAAAGTGGCTTGTGGTCATGCCGCAGAGTATTATCAGCAATGTATTAAGGTCTTTGAACAGGCTCAGCGACCAGACTTAGTTGCCAAGTTTATTAATCCTTGGGCAGAAGTACTGCAACGACTGGGACAGTGGGATGAGTTGGAGGCGGTTGCTAACACAGCCTTGACTCTCCATCAAACCTATGGTAATCCCTTTAGACTAGCGCGAGCCTATGGCTTTTTAGCAGAAGTTGCTTTATGGAAATCTGATTGGACTAACGCGCAACAGTTAGCCCAACAGGCTCTGTCAATCTTAGAAGAGGCATTGTCTGAATTCTGTACACCAACCTCATGCTCACTCGATACCGATTGTGATTGGGAGCGCTCATTTCACCAAGGTTGGTATTTATTGTCTCTAGCGCGATCGCATCGTGGGGCCGCGCGATCGC
>NZ_JAAHHE010000354.1:0-3738 GCF_010692525.1 Moorena sp. SIO3B2 | reverse complement strand
GCCTCTGGTAGACAAGGGGATGTTAATCGCTTAATGCAACGTATGGGCCGTAGTGACCATAAACTAACGGTAATTTATGGTCAATCAGGAGTAGGTAAAAGTTCCCTTGTCCAAGCTGGGTTAATTCCCACTTTGAAACAAAAAACCATTGGCTCCCGTGAGGTTTTAACGGTTTTCCAGCAAGTTTATACCGATTGGATTCCGGAATTTGGGAAAGCCTTAGCCAAGTCTCTGGCCGAAAAACACCTGATTAACTATCAGGCTAATACTCTCGAAACAACAAGCGCAATTCTCAAGACATTCTGGAAAATAACAGAAGAAAATATCCTAGTGGTTTTAGTCTTTGACCAATTTGAAGAATTTTTCTTTGCTGCCAAAGACATAAAACAACGACTGGTTTTCTATGACTTCCTGAAGAATTGTTTGAATATTCCCTATGTTAAAATTATTTTATCCCTTCGAGAAGATGACATTCATTATTTGTTAGAGTGTAACCGTCTAATTAACTTAGATGTCATCAACAACAATATTTTAGATAAAACAATTCTTTACTATCTCGGTAACTTTTCCCCAAAGCAAGCTCAATCAGTTATTCAAAGCTTAACTGAACACACGGCATTTTCTCTAGAGCCAAAGCTAACGGATGCCTTAGTTAAGGATTTAGCAGGAGATACCAATGAGGTGCTCCCCATTGAATTGCAAGTGGTAGGAGCTCAGCTCCAAGCGGAAAAAATTACCACCTTAGCAGATTATATAGCCAAAGGTCCTAAGGAAAAACTGGTTGAACGATACCTAGAAACAGCTATTAAAGACTGTGGTGAAGAGAACGAACGAATCACTAAACTTGTTTTGTATTTGCTTACCGATGAAAACGGGATGCGGCCCCTAAAGACTAAGGCTGAATTAGCGGAAGATTTGGACTTAGAAGAGGAGCAACTAGATTTAGGATTAGAAGTGCTAGTGGGTTCTGGGTTAGTCTTTGAAGTGCCAGAATACCCCGCTGATCGTTATCAGTTAGTTCATGATTATTTAGTATCATTTATTCGCCAAGGACAAGAGCCTCAAATCCTAGCGGAGTTAAAACTCACCAAAGAAGAACTAAAGCAAGCACTCCATCAAGAACAAGAGGAACGAAGACGAGCAGAAATTGCAGAAATTAAAGCCCTTAATTCTCTATCTCAAGCTCTACTATCTTCCCACGACCAGTTAGGAGCATTGGTCGCTAGTGTAAAAGCTGGTAAACGATTACTCACCACAGAGGTTACTCCTGATATCAAACAGCAACAAGTCAATCAGCTTCAGGAAATTATCAATAACTTGCAAGAGTGCAATCGTTTGGAAGGACATAATGCGGGAGTATTTGGTGTTTGTTTAAGTCCTGATGGTAAACTAATTACCTCTGCTAGTGAAGATGGCACGATCAGGATTTGGGGAATTGATGGGAAAGCTTTGACAAGCTGTCGGGGCCACAAGGAGCAAGTGTTTAGCATTAACTTTAGTCCCAATGGTGAGATGTTTGCCTCTGCTAGTGCTGATAGCACCATCAAACTCTGGCAACGGGATGGTAGGTTACTGAAAACTCTCAGAGGTCATAAAAACCAAGTTTTCAACATTAGTTTTAGTCCCGATGGTCAAACCATTGCTGCTGCTAGTAAGGATGGCACGATCCAGCTCTGGCATCCTAATGGTACTCGGATTAAAACCCTGACCAGGTTTGGTCCTGCTAACTTTGGGATTAGTTTTAGTCCTGATGGTAAATCCCTTGCGATCGCTAGTGAAGATGGCACTATCAAGCTCTGGAATTTACACAGTAGTTGGCCCAAAATTTTCAATCGTCATGCTAGGGGTGTCTTGAGTGTCTGCTTTAGTCCAGATGGTCAGATGCTGGCTTCCGGGAGTTGGGACGGTACCGCTAAACTCTGGAATATAGATGGCAAAGAACTCAACTCCATCGATAATTATGGCTTGCCAGTCTATCGGGTTAGATTTAGTCCCGATGGTCAACTATTAGCACTAGCAAGTAAAGATAATCGAATTCGACTGTATAACCTTGATGGCATTAAGCTCAAGACCTTACGAGGACACAAAGGGTCTGTGTGTGGGGTAAGTTTCAGCCCCGATGGACGGCTACTGGCTTCTGCTAGTGTAGATAAAACTATCAGACTTTGGAGTCTTAAGGGCATTGGACTGAATACTCAGCAAAGCCATACTGGTAAACTGATCGGCTTTTGTTTTAATTCTACCGGTCAGCAGTATGCTTCAGCTAGTGAAGATAAAACAGTGAAACTATGGAATTTAGAAGGCACATTACTCAGAACATTTTCAGGACATCAAGCTAGTGTCAGGAGTGTCAGTTTTAGTCCTAAAGCAAAACTATTAGCCACTGCTAGTGTCGATGGTATCATTAAAATTTGGCATCTTAATGGAGCATTACTGCAAACCTTTCCAGCCCATGGTTTGAGTATTAGGAGTCTAAGTTTTAGTCCTGATGGTAAAATCCTGGCCTCTGCGGGCAATGACAGAATTATCAAGCTGTGGGGGATTGATGATAAGTATGGACAGGATAAGGGAGTACTCTTAAATACTCTTAACGGTCATATTGCTAAAATCTATACCATTAGATTCAGTCAGGATGGTCAAATGCTGGCTTCCGCTGGAGAAGATAAAACCATTAAACGTTGGCATCTTGATGGTAGCTTAATCGATACGATTCCAGCCCATAGTCTAAAAATTGTCTGTTTGAGATTCAGTGGGGATGGTGAAATTATGGCTTCCGCTAGTGCTGATAAAACGGTGAAATTATGGAGTTTGGATGGTAAACTGATCACTACCTTACAAGGACATCAAGCAGGAGTTAGAGGTGTTGTTTTTAGTCCTGACAGTCAAATTATTGCTTCAGTTAGTGCTGATAGGACGGTAAAGCTTTGGACTCGTGATGGTAAGGAATTCAAAACCCTAAAAGGACATCTTGCTCCTGTGTGCAATGCCTGTTTCCTGGCTGATGGTGAAACTTTGGTATCGGTCAGTGAAGATGGTACTGCTAAAATCTGGAATATCGATGGTACAGAAATCAAAACCGTTGGCGGACCGATTAATGACAGTACAGTCCTAGGTGTAAAACCTGGACAGGGGATAGTTACCAGGGGGAGTCATACCACTACCTCTGATTTAAGCTCTGATTTAAAGGATTTATTGGTGAAGGGGTGCTATTGGATCAGGGACTATTTGAACCATAATCCGACCTTGAGTGAAAGCGATCGCAAATTGTGTGATGGGGTTTTACCAGAACTGTTGAATGGGGAATCGGGAATCGGGAATCGGGAATCGGAACCCACCCCGTTCCCCTCCCAGGAGGGGAACGGGAGTCGGGAATCGGGAGTATAGCTTTTTTTAGTCTAATCAGGTACACAGGATTTTTTCCCTGTTCCCTGTTCCGGTGATCCGCTGTTCCCTAGCTAAATACTGCTATAAACAAGCTGCTCTATACAACTAGACCGCTGGCTGAGCCATAGAGGATTTGAGTAGCACCAGAATTGATAATACTTCCGAGGTCTTCACCAGGAACTCCTATGGCTAAGTCATCGTAGCCGTCCCCATTGAAGTCCTGCACCGCCAAGCTAGATCCAAAGTTATCGTACTCCTCAGCTATATCGTTAACGCCAGAACTAGCTTGGCTCCAAAACTGATTACCAGTAGTAGTCAAGCCAAAGACGGAACCGTAGATAATGTTTACAGCCC
>NZ_JAAHHE010000353.1:0-6042 GCF_010692525.1 Moorena sp. SIO3B2 | reverse complement strand
CGCTACCTTTGACCGCTTCTGCCATTCTGGCATTGGTAGCGACCAAAGTTCCCACTCCTACTTCAATGGCACCCAGTTCCCGCAGCAGTTCTTGCTGCAACTCAATCGGAAAGATGCCCGTAGTGCGATCGCGAAGCGTGACCAAAGGTCAATCGCGTTTTAGTGAAGCCTCGACAAACAGTGCGATCGCACCTCAAGCAGCGTCGGCAATGCCTATAGCGTGACCAAAGGTCAATCGCGTTTTACTTGATGCCTCTAAAAAGAGTGCATTCGCGTTTTAGTAGTTGATGTAGGGTGGGCAGTGCTTTCGACCGATTCATGTGGTTAGCAATCGCCAAAGTAGGCACTGCCCACCAACGGATTAATCACAATCGGACCAGTGCGATCGCACCTCAAGCAGCGTCGGCAATGCCTATAGCGTGACCAAAGGTCAATCGCGTTTTACTTGATGCCTCTACAAAGAGTGCGATCGCTTAATCTTACATTCGGGTTATACCTTAGATAATCCCCAGCCCAATCGCAACCACGTCGCAGTAGCTCATCTAGACTACTTAGAGCTAGATCGATATTCCATAACATTACAGTTTTATCCTCACTAGCCGTAGCAAGAGTCTTGCCGTCAGGGCTGAAGCTAACACTATTGATCGCAGCACCACTACTCTTGAGGGTTTGGAGTACTTTACCCTCCGGAAGACTCCAGAGTTTGACTGTCCCGTCACTACTACCACTGGCAAGTATGGTACCGTAGGGGATAAAACTGAGGCTATTGACTACACCACTATGTCCCTTAAGAGTTGCCAGTTGTTGACCTTGCAAATTCCAAAGTTTAATAGTTCCATCCAGACTCGCGGTAGCAAGGGTCTGACCGTCACGGCTAAAGCTGAGGCTAATCACCGCAGCACTATGCCCCTTGAGAGTTTCAAGTTCTTCACCGCTCAAATTCCAGAGTTTAAGGGTTCCATCCTTACTAGCAGTAGCGATGATTTTGCCATTAGGGCTGAACTTGACACTGTCAAAATCATCGTTATGTCCCTTGAGAGTTGCCAGTTGTTGACCTATTAAATTCCAGAGTTTTACGGTTCCATCGTTACTAGCACTGGCAAATAATTGTGCATCAGGGCTGAAACTGACGCTGTAAACACTAGCTTTATGGGCATCAATAGTTTTGATTAGTTTACCCTCCAGACTCCATAGCTTTACCGTTCCATCCAAACCAGCACTGGCAAGGAATTTCCCATCAGGGCTGAAACTAAAACTTATGATTGGATTTTGATTTTCTTCTAAGGTCTTCACTAGTGTACCGTCTAGTTTCCAGAGTTTGACACTTCCATCCAAACCAAGACTGGCAATGACATTATCATCAGGGCTGAAACTAAGACTTATGACTGCACCTTGATGTCCTTCTAAGGTACTGACTAGTGTACCGTCTCGTTCCCATACTTTAACAGTTCCATCGAAGCTAGCAGTGGCAATTGTGCGACCATCGGGACTAAAGCTGACGCTATCAACCACAGCCTTATGTCCAAATAGGGTTTGGGTTTTGAGATCATAGTCCTCAACGCTCCAGAGTCTGACGGTCAAGTCTCTGCTGGCGGTGGCTAAAATTTTGCCATCGGGACTAAAGCTCATAATTGCAATCCCTCTCTTATGACCCCGCAAGATTTGGAGTTCCTGACCTTCCCGACTCCAAAGCTTAACAGTTCCATCTAAACTGCCAGTGGCAATTGTCTGACCATCAAGACTGAAGCTAACGCTGTTGATTGTGGCACCAGAACTCTGGAAAGTAAGAATTTCCTTTCCTTGAAGATTCCAAAGTCTAACAGCTCCATCCAGACTAGCAGTGGCAAGGGTCTGACCATCAGGGCTAAAACTGATACTTGTAACATCAGCTTTATGCCCCATAAAGGTTTGCCCAATTCGGTTGCCTTGTTTGTCCCACAATCTTACTATTCCGTTGCTACTACCACTGGCAATCACCTTACCGTCAGGACTGAAACTGAGACTCGTAATACTAGCGTTCTGTATTGCAAAGGGTTGCCCAATTGGGTTGCCCTGTCTGTCCCACAATCTTACTATTCCGCCGCGACTACCACTGACAATCACCTGACCGTCCCGGCTGAAACCGATACTTGTAACCTCAGTTTCATGCCCCTGGAGGGTGTGTCGTAATTGACCGTCTATACTCCAGAGTTTGACGGTGCCATCAGCACTGCCAGTGGCAAGGATTTCACCATCACGACTAACACTGACGCTATTGACTGTATCTGTATGCCCTGGGAGAACGGTTAGTATTTCATCATCTCCCCTCCAAAGTTTGACCGTACTATCAGCAATGCTAGTGGCAAGGATTTCACCATCAGGACTGAAAGTGACGCTATTAACCCAACTGTCATAACCTTCCAAACGATTGCGCTCTCTGACTCCATAAAGGGCTTGCTGTAATGCAGCTAAAGTCTGAGTGCGGGTATTGGTTCCTACTGCGATTGCTGACTTAAGTTGTGTTCCTGCCTTTAAAGCTAATATGAGTGGATCAAGTGACTCCCTATTTCTGTTAAATAGGGCTTCTGAGGATTGAGCAAGAGCAAGAGTCTTTAGTATTTTAACTTGTCTCGCAAATAGTAGTCCGGTCAATAGTATTAATACTACCATAATAATCATTTTTTTGACAATTGATGCTCTAAATCGGCTTTTAAAAAACGCCTCTTCTAGTCTTAATTTACTTCGTTCCGCCTCTTTTCTTGCTAGTCTCTCCTGTTCCAATTCAGTGATTATTAAAGCTCCTGTCGATTGACGAATAATAGGAACAAGATAGTCGTGTACTAATTGATAGTGCGCAGTCGAAAATTCTGGCAAAAGTAAAACCAATCCTGAGTTGACGAAGATCTCTAATATTAAATCTAGGTTTTCTATCTCTCCTACTCCGAGATCGAATAAACCCGATCCTAACTCTGCCCTTGACTTGAGTGGTCGAGTGTTATTTTCATCTGTTAGGAGGTATAAAACTAGTCTTGCCTCACGTTCATTCCAATAACCACAGTCTTTAACAACTCCAGCTAAAAATCGCTCCAATAGCTTTTGTTTAGAACCGATTGCTTGATACTCAACCAGTTTATAAATTTTCTCTTCTTGTAATTGTAATCCCACAATCTGTAACTCAATGGGACGAACTTCACCTAGCTCTCCTGCTAAATCATTTACAAGTTGATTAATCAAAGCATTTTCCAAATACAAATGAAGTTTAGTTGTTACATGTTGTATAAACTTATCACTATTTTCTTGAGAAAAGTTTCCTAGATAATAAAGTATATCTTGGCTTAATATGTAATTGATAGTATCTATTTTTTTTGAACGTTGAAATTTTAAGAGATAGTGTAGATAGTCTTCCCTTAATGACAGAATCACTTGAGTATAAGGAATATAGTCAATTGCTGTTTTTAAAAATTCCAATAAAAGATTACGATCGACTATATCTGGGACAGCAACAAATAATTCTTCAAACTGATCAAAAATTAAAACTGTTAGTAAGTTTCGGTCACCATTTTCTTGCAACTGTTGCAAGATGCTAGTTACTGAATCTGCTTCAACAGAAAGACTAAGCCCTCTTGCTCTTAGTGCATTAACCAATAACTCGCCTAACTGCCTAACCCAGTCAGTATAGACTCGTATGGCAATTGGCAATACATCTCGTTGACCAATAGCTCTTTGCTTGAGAATTGGAACTAATCCTGCATAGATTAAGGAACTTTTTCCAACTCCAGATGGTCCATGAATAACAGTTAATTTACAACTAGTATTGCCAATTCTTTCGAGCAAATTATTGATATCTTGTTGTCTACCAGAAGCAATAATTTCATCTGCAACCATTTCCGGCTGCTCAAGGGCTGGAAGTTGAGACTTAGCTCTTCTGCGTTTTGGCTGTAATCTCCCTGTACCGATAAAAGCTCGCAAGCCAAACTGTTGCTCAATGGATATTCGTTCTTGTTTAACTCTAAAAGCAGCTAGATAGTCACCCTTTTCAAGGTATAATTCTCGCCAGCTTGCCAAAATCATAATATAAAGCTCTGGAGCATAATGGGCTGGAGTTTCTGCTTTAGCTATTTCGAGATACTTGATACTGTCTTGATACTTACAAAGACCTTTTTCTGCTCTTGCTAATAATAATAAATACCAAGCTTTATCAAAGGATTGAATCCCATCTAATTTTGCTTTTTGTTTGGATGAGGTTGCTGTTGATTCAGGCGACAAACTAGTTTTCAGGATGGAGAGTGCTTGCTCTGCTAATCCCTTAGCTTCAGTCCAAGCTAATTTATCTAAAGCCACCTCCGCCAGAAAACCATAATCTTTCGCTAACTCAATTGACTTACCATTGGCACTATGCAGTGTTAGAGACCTTTGGGCTAAGGTTTCCAAGTCTGCCCATCGTTGTAAGCGTTGCAAGACTCTGGCAAATTGAGTAATCAATCGGTTAGCTAAATCCTGATCAGATATCTGAGCTAAACTATCAACACATTGTTCAACTAAATTTTGTGGTTCAGGTTTTCCATAAGGACACAACCCGATATGAAATAAAACCATGCCTTGCCAATCGCAGCGGGTTAGTCTTTGCCATAGATCTAAGCTTTTATGAAAGTAACGTAAGGATTCTTCAAACTGTTGTTTAGCATAGTAATTGCGACCTACCATCAAGTAAAAACTAGCTTCTAACTCTGGTTCTATTTCCTGGTTGTGATGTTGTAAATCTTGCCAAGCTGACTCAAATTCTGATAGATCATCTATCCCCCGATTTAGCTCATACAAAAATTTGTCAGGATCAGAGTCTGGAAAGTTAGTCAATATCTCCTTGGCTTTTTGAGAGAGAGTATAGATTAATTCATAAGATAAGGAATCAGGAGGGGTTTGAAACTCCCTAGTTGTGCCCCAACTCTCCAAATCAGGAGCAACCCGAAGCAATTTGGTTTGAACCTGATCATTAATCCACAGCACTAGGGGGAAATGGAAATTTTTCCGAAACTCTTCCCGCACTCGGTTAGTGGCAGCCAGCAAGCTATCAATATCATCAACAGCCTCTAAGCCAAAGACCATCACAACCCCTGGCTGCTGATCACCTAATTCCTGCCGAATCTTGCTATAAAGTCTGCTATCAGACTTTTTTAGCACAACGTCGCGGATTTGAACAGAACAGGTTTCTCGGAGCCCCTCAGTCATTTGCTGCTGTACATAGGTATAGTTACAGTGTGCAAAAATCAGCGAAAATTGCCCCTGAGAAGCTTCAATTGCCCAAGCCAATCTTTGCAACGCACGGTCGTTGTAGGCAGCAACCTCTTTGGTTTTATCGGAGGCACTCATATATCGCAAAGGGAACAGGGAACAGGGAACAGGGAACAGGGAGCAGGGAGCAGGGAGCAGGGAGCAGGGAGCAGGGAGCGTAAGCATTCAGCATTCAGCAGTCAGCGGTCAGCTTATTTTATTCAAAAGCACCTCAAGGTGGCACAGGCTTCTAGCCTGTGGTGGCACAGGCTTCGACGCTGGCACTTTCCCCATAAACACCTCAATTAGTGTGAGCCTAGCCCATGAGCTGATAGCTGATAGCTGATAGCTGATAGCTGAATGCTTACCAGGGAGCAGGGAGCAGTAGGAAAGAGATCGAAACAGTTTTTGATGTTATAGCACTACGCATTAAGGTGTTTGACATTGATACAAGCAGCAAAAGCTGTTTTATTGAACTTTTGCCTTTTGCCTCTTGCCTCTTGCCTTGCGCGTAGCGCTATATAATAAATCAGCAATATTGTTCATAACCTATTTATAAATGCTATGGCTGTAGTTCCTTAGCTTCTGCTAAAATTGGATTAACATCAAACCAAGGTTCTTCTTGATCATAATACTCGTAAACAAAGCGACTGCGGATTAAGATTTGATATCCATCATCTCCAGTCACTTTCTTCTCCTTAGCTACTTTACCCAGTAAATCCCACTCATCATTAGTGATCGCTAAGACAAGTTTATGAAGCTGAGCCTTAATCATACGTTCTAGACCATTACGGG
>NZ_JAAHHE010000352.1:0-6053 GCF_010692525.1 Moorena sp. SIO3B2 | reverse complement strand
ATGCGTTCGCGAAGCGGTTCCGTTCGCGTAGCGTGGCCGAAAGGCCAAGGAACATCGCGCCCAATTTCCCTGAATCAAAATCGGGTGCATCTTCTAAAAGTTGTTTGACCCAGCAGTGGTGCGTTACGGGCAGCAACCTAACCCTGGCTACGAGGCCAAACATGAAGGCCCCCCTAACGCACCCTACGCAACTCCCTGCTCCCTACTCCCGACTCCCGACTCCCGACTCCCTTTCCTAAAGCCTGAGCCCAAACCCCTAAGCACGGAATTTTTTGTCAGAATACTAGAGTTGAAATGGTTAAGTCAGTAAAGGTAGTAAGCATGGACACGGTCCGCGAGTTGCATCAACAGCTAATCAACAAAGAACGCTCAGCTGTAGAAATCACCCAAGAAGCCCTAGATAAGATTCAAGCCCTAGAGCCTCAAGTCCAAAGCTTCCTCCACATCACCTCAGACTATGCTTTAGAACAGGCCAGTCAAGTAGATGCGAAAATCGCAGCTGGTGAAGAGCTCGGTACCTTGGCCGGTATACCCATTGGCATCAAAGACAATATGTGTACCCAAGGGATTCCGACCACCTGCGGCTCCCGGATTCTGGCCAAGTTTGTCCCACCCTACGAGTCAACAGTGACCCAAAAACTCAAAGATGCTGGGGCAGTAATGGTAGGTAAAACCAACTTGGATGAATTTGCCATGGGGAGTTCTACGGAAAACTCGGCTTTTCAACTTACTAAAAACCCTTGGAATTTATCCCATGTCCCCGGCGGCTCCTCCGGGGGCTCAGCGGCAGCCGTAGCTTCTGGGGAATGTCCTATTGCTCTGGGTTCTGATACCGGTGGTTCTATTCGTCAACCGGCTTCTTACTGTGGAGTAGTTGGCATGAAACCGACCTATGGTTTAGTATCGCGCTATGGTTTAGTGGCATTCGCATCGTCCTTAGATCAAATTGGACCATTTGCTCGCACTGTAGAAGATGCCGCTATTTTACTGAATGCGATCGCAGGATATGACCCCAATGACGCGACCAGCCTCAAAGTAGACATTCCCGACTATACCCAATTCCTGCAACCAGACCTAAAATCCAACGGTAAAGTTAAGATTGGTATTATTACAGAAACTTTTGGTGAAGGCTTAGACCCAGTAGTAGAGAAAGCAGTCACTAAAGCGATTGATCAGCTCAAAGACTTAGGTGCTGAGATTCAGGAAATTTCCTGTGCTCGATTCCGGTATGGTTTGCCTTGCTACTACATCATTGCTCCGTCAGAAGCATCAGCAAATCTAGCTCGCTACGATGGCGTTAAATATGGCTTACGGGCATCAGATGCTGACAATCTCCTTTCTATGTACACCAAAACCCGTGCTGAAGGGTTCGGTGCAGAAGTCAAGCGCCGGATTATGCTAGGAACCTATGCCCTATCCGCTGGTTACTATGATGCCTATTATCTCAAAGCCCAAAAAGTTCGTACTCTGATTAAACAGGATTTTGAAGCAGCCTTTGACAAGGTCGATGTGCTAGTCTGTCCCACAGCTCCCTCCACAGCATTTAAAGCTGGGGAAAAGACAGAAGACCCCTTAAGTATGTATCTGACTGACCTGATGACTATTCCAGTTAACCTGGCTGGGTTACCAGGGATGAGTATACCCTGTGGCTTTGATGAACAGGGATTACCAATTGGGATGCAGTTGATTAGTAATGTATTGCGGGAAGACCAGCTATTTCAAGTAGGTTATGCTTATGAACAAGCAACCGAATGGCATCTAAGCCAACCGGTTTTGAAGGATGAAGGATGAACTATGAAGATCATTGATTATGTTGATTGTTGCAGGATTTATAGCGATCGCTTACGCCTTAGTCTGTACCTCAGTGTTGCTGTTGCAACATCGGCTAATGTTTTGTCCGGCTTCAGTGATTGAAAATACACCAGCTGACTTTGGTTTGCCTTACGAAGAGCTTTGGTTACCAATATCCAATAAGGGTAAAATTGATAAAATCCATAGCTGGTGGATTCCCTCTGACTCACCAGAAAGTAAGGTGATGCTATATCTGCACGGTAATGCCTGTAATATTGGGTCATATCTTGAAATAGCCCAACGGTTACATCAGCTAGGTTTATCCCTGCTGCTGATTGACTACCGAGGCTATGGTCGCAGCGACGGTAAATTTCCTAGGGAATCCCAAGTTTATCAAGATGCTCAAGTGGCTTGGGATTATCTAGTCCAACAACGAGGCATCAATCCCCAAGATATTTTTGTCTATGGTTATTCCATAGGGGGAGCAATCGGGATTGATCTAGCGGTGCGTAACCCAGACATGGCAGGGTTGATTTTGGAAGGCTCATTTACTTCCATGCGGGATATGGCAGATTATCAGGGAAAATATGGTTTCTTGCCGATCGATCTTCTGCTTACCCAGCGGTTTGACTCAATTAGTAAAATCAAGTCACTCCAAACACCTATATTCTTAATCCATGGCACTAGTGATACCACAGTTCCTGCTAGGATGAGTCAAGTCTTGTTCGATGCTGCTACAGTTCCTAAACAGCTTTGGCTAGTTCCTGATGCAGCTCACAATGATTTGACAACTGTTGCTACTGCCGAATATCAGCAGAAAATTCGGGAATTTGTCACACAGGTTTATGCAGGACAAGCTATAGCCCAGCAATCTAGTAGTAAGCATTCAGCGGTCAGCGGTCAGCGGTCAGCCTAATGCTTAAAATAAACCCAGCGTAGCGTGCGCATCTCAAGTAGCGTGCGCAATGCGCAAATGATAGAATTTAATAGTTCGAGATTAATGAGAATTGAAAATCTGGGGAAAAGTCCATCATAAGCATATGCTGATAGCTGATAGCTGATAGCTGATAGCTGATAGCTGATAGCTTAGCGCTATAGTATTTCACGGCTTTTTCTAATCCCGCCACAAAGCAATACCCCCCAATAACCCAGCGACATTGGGCACTACTTTTACATTGGGGGGTAGCTCAAAGTTAATTTTTTTGGCTTCACCACCACCAATGTAAAGGTAATTATAATTAAACAAACGCTCCAGGCATGCGATCGCTTTTTGGAGCCGATTATTCCATTTCTTCTTACCGTCTTTCTCTAAAGCCGCTCGCCCCAACTGTTCTTCGTAGGTTTCCCCTTTACGAAAAGGATGGTGTCCCATTTCCAGATTTGGCACCAGCTTGCCATCCACAAATAAAGCAGAACCAAACCCTGTGCCTAGGGTAATCGTCAATTCCACTCCCTTGCCAGTAATTGCTCCTAATCCTTGGACATCGGCATCATTAGCTACCCGCACCGGTTTGCCTAAGCGTTGAGATAGGGTAGTAGCCAGATCAAATCCCTGCCAATCAGGATCGAGGTTTACCGCCGTATAGGTTATCCCATTGCGAACCACTCCAGGAAATCCCACCGATACCCGTTCAAAATCCCCTTGTCCGAGAGCTAGGGATGCGATCGCATGAATGATAGCATCCGGCTTAGGAGGTTGGGGTGTTTCTAAGCGACTACGTTGGGTGATGGGATTACCCAATTCATCTAATACCATCACCTTAACGCCACTGCCACCAATATCTACGGTAAGGGTATGGATTGGGCTATTGTTTTGATTCATCAGGTATTTTAGTTCACGGTTCACGGTTCACGGTTGACTGTCAACAGTCAACAGTCAACAGTCAACAGTCAACAGTCAACAGTCAACAGTTATAGCACTACGCATTCAGATGTTTGACATTCCTAAACTCCGAAACTTAAGTAATCGCTTACTTTTAGGTGCGACCCGTGGCGAATTTAATTCGACGACTGTAAGCGCACCTTTGACTTCTGACTTCTAATTTCTGACGCTAAGCGTAGCGCTATAACAGTCAACAGTCAACAAGAAACAAAAAACATGATCGATTCAAACGACCTAACTTATGCTTGTAATAGTTTTTGCCTAGCACGTTCAGCACGAGCTGGAGCACTAGCCATTACCTCTGCCATCTTTTCGAGCATTTCTCCTGGGTAATTTTCTAAAACCCTGGTAGACATAGAAATACGACCTTTGCCTTCATCCAAGTTAATAATCATTACCTGGATCACTTGACCGATTTCAAACACTTTGGAGAGGTCTTCAACGAAACTTTGGCTTACTTGCTTAATGTGCAGCAAGCCATTGGTTTGATTAAAGTCCACAAACACACCAAAGGGCTTGATCGCAGCTACTTTACCTTCCACTAATTGTCCCACTTCTAGCTCAGAGAAAGTAGCAGCACGCACAGCTTCCCGCTGAGAAAGCACTAGCTTCTTGCGATCGCGATCAGCTTCTAGGAAATTGACTGTTAGTTTCTGACCAATCAAGGAATCTAGATTGTCGTGCTGACTCAAGTGCGATCGCGGAATGAATCCCCGCAATCCCCGCACATCCACGGTGACACCACCTTTATTCACTCCAGAAACCCGGACATCTAATGATTTTCCATTCTCTTGGAGTTCAACTAACCCATCCCAAACTTGCTTAATCTCCAGCTGACGCCGGGAAAGGGTAACTTGACCATCAGCATTTTGCTCCCGAATAATCAGGAAATCCATTTCCTCATTCAAGGGCAGTACTTCCGACCAATCCAGATCCGATTCTAAGGAAACTTCACTAATTGGTAGATAAGCCAGGGACTTACCACCGATGTCTACATAAGCACCATCGCTTTCGTAGTTATGTACTCTGCCACGTACCACCTGTCCCTGTTTAAACTCATAGTCGTATTCTTCTAGGGCTTGAGCAAAATCATCCATAGAAAAGGATGAATTGCTGGTGGTCGAAGAGGTTGATTTTGAATTCATGATGATTAACGGTTTAAAATCAGTAATGATTTCTGATATAGGAGCAGCTGCTTAAAAAGTTGGGAGCCGGTGACAGTTTAGTCAAGTTTTTCCCTAAACAGCTGCAAAACGTTTTGCCAAGCATCAGTAGCTGCTTTTTCATTGTAGCTAGCCCGTTGGTCACAGAAAAATCCGTGGTCTGCTCCATCGTAACGAAAGACACGATAATTAATTTTATTTTTCTCAAGAGCAGCCTCAATCTGATCAACCTCTTCTGCTGGAATGCTAGCATCTTCCATCCCAAAGAAACCATAGAGTGTACCGTTAATCTCTGGTGTGCGAGTAATCGTTGGTTCACCACCGCCAGGAGTCATGGTAGTAATCCCAGCACCATAGAACGAAGCAGTAGCTTTAATATCGGGTAAGGTAGCAGCCAGATAGGCAACATGACCCCCGAAACAAAAGCCAATAGAGCCGATGGGGTTATCTTGCACAGGGGTTTGACTCCTCAGGTAACCGATGGCCCCTTGGATGTCTCCCAGGAGTTCCGCTGCTCTGGTTTGTTCCTTGTATTCCTTGCCAATGTTAATGTCTTCAATGGTGTAACCTGTCTCAAAGCCTGGAGCAAGGCGTTGATAGAGTGCGGGAGCGATCGCAACATAGCCTTCTTTCGCAAATCGTTCTGTGATATCCCGGATATGGCCATTCACCCCAAAAATTTCTTGCAGCACCACAATTCCAGGAAGAGGTGTTTCTGCCACCGGCATTGCCAGGTAAGCTGCTATGTCTAGATCACCATTGACCACCTTGACGGTAATGCTACGAATTTCCCTATGTGTCATAATCGATTTGGAAGGATGTGAAGCTCTTGCTTGGCAGTTATAGATGCTAAGCTAAAGGTTTTCTTGGCTTTCTGAATTCAGCGCCAATTCTACAGCAGTAGCTTAACTCTAAATTATACCTGTATTTAATAAATAAATAATAAGTTTATTAACTAGTTTACTTAATTGGAGAGTTCAGGATAGTCCAGATTATTACTTTACCATCTATTAATTTTTATTGATTTTTATTGATTTTTATTGATTTAATTATTTGGGAGCTAAATCCGTTATAATTGGCTGATTTTTTTTCAGCTATCAGCTATCAGCTATCAGCTATCAGCTATCAGCTATCAGCTATCAGCTATCAGCTATCAGCTATCAGCTATCAGCTATCAGCTATCAGCTATCAGCTATCAGCTATCAGCTATCAGCTAT
>NZ_JAAHHE010000351.1:0-6067 GCF_010692525.1 Moorena sp. SIO3B2 | reverse complement strand
TCACAAATTCAGGTTCCGGTCATGATGGTGTCAAGTATCAGAGACATCTTTGCGCCACCTGTAGAACAACAAATTACCCCCTTCAGCTGGCTAACTACCCCAGAAAAATATCTAGTGGTGACAGAAGGAGGTACTCACTTTTCCTACCTGGGTGGGGCAGGAGAGGGTGTCTTACCGGTTCCACCTGAATTGATTGGGCCAGATCCTGCTATCGCTCGTCCTTACCTGATGGCACTTAGTACCGCTTTTTTCAAAACCTATATTGCTAAACAACCTGAATATGCTTCCTATCTCAGTGAGTCCTATGTCAAAGAGATTAGTCAAGACCCATTGAATCTGTTTCTGCTCAAGTCTTTCTAATTCCGATACTTTTTGGCTACTAAAGTCTACTAGATAGACCTTAGCCCACCAATGCAAGCTGCTCTCGCAGCCAGGGTGTATCTACCAAAGCTCTTAGGAATATCCCGCGAGCGCCATTGATGTCGCGATCCATTATTAGGCCATCAATCTTTGACTTAATAGCCTTGCTCCCACCAATGTTTACCATTTCTCCCGTCCAGCTCACAGTCTTGGAGGTATAGGCTTCACAGACATCTACTACTGTTTTTCCAGTTTCGGAGGCTTTATGTTTCAAAAACTCCTTGAATCTAAAGTGAGAAAATGTCAGCAAGTTCCGCACTGTCTTTGATCTGATCCTCCTTTTTCCTTTTTTAGACATTTCAGACGTCTCAAAAGTTGGAAGTAGGATCACATCAAAGCTATCTACCAAGAACCTAGCAGCTTTGTGATGGAGTTCGTTCACTAGGTTTTGAATCCTAATAACAATTCGCCTAGCCGCTTTTCTCATTCGTCGTTTTTGATTCCTCTTGGTCTTACTTATTTTTGAAAGTAAGTTATCAAGATGAGAGCAAAGTCGCTGAATGCGAGAAAAGTCTCCGTGCCCAATTTTGCCTATAGAATTCTCACTAAAAAACGTTAAGAATGTTCTAACACCGGGGTCTATCGCTACCACTCTACCTTGGTTTTCGGCATTTTTTTGAGTAGTCTGATGAGGAACCGTCAAGTGATAATCCCCATTGTTACTGGTCAATCTACAGTCGCCCCTGTTGTCAGGCAACGCCTCAGAAAAAGTCAAGCCTCCTAGCTTTGTATGGTAAATGCCTTTTTCTGAGACTGCTGACTTAGGGATGTAGCAAGACTGGACAGGATTTTTTCTAGATCTAAATCTAACTCGATTGATTTGTCCAGTCTTTTTGTACTTTTTCTTGGCCTCCCTCACGGCGGTGCAAGCATCCTTTATCGCTATCGATTTAATTTGATAAGGCACTTCCTTGCACCACTCGGGAAGGTCGTTTAATATTCCAGTCTTGATGGCTTTCCAGTTAGCCTTTACTTCCCCATCTTGAAGTATTTTAACGGTCTTGTTGAAAACGTAACGAGAAACTCCAAACCACTTACGAACTAAATAACGCTGCTCAGCACTTAGGAATATCCGAATCTTTCTTGATTTTTGCCCCGTACTTTCTGAGTCCGTGGACGCGACAAGAGAAGACGTGAATGATTCAGAGAATATCTGCGGTAAGTTCGGATTCTGGACAACTTTCAGGTTGGTCGAGAACCAAGATCTTTCCACCGTTGAGTTCTGCCAAGTATTCAAACAGTTCAAAACCGAATCTGGTAAGTCTGTCTCTACAGGCAACAACAATCGTGAGCTGACATCCCTGCATAAGTCGTTCCAGTATGGCTCTAAGACCTTTTCGTTTGTAGTTGAGTCCTGAGCCGATGTCTTTGATGACTTCTGCCTCTGGGAAGAGCGAGTGCATGTACGCGACTTGCCTGGCGAGGTCGTCAAATTGTTTGCTACTACTGACTCGGCAGTAACAGATTGTGACTGGTTCAGGGGCTTGTCGTTTTCCCAAAGTGGCAAGACTAACTGTATCGAACAGTCGATATCCGCTTGGCGTTCGCTCACATTTGATAGTTCCATTGTCCGCGTACTTTCGCAATGTGGTTTGAGAGAGTCCCGTAAGTTCGACCGCCTTACGGAGTGGTACTAATGTCATCTCACTACTCTAACAAATTCTTTGGGACTTTGATAGACTTTATGATACTTTATATAACTGTACCCTAACCCCCTATCTCCCGACTCCCGTTCCCCTCCTGGGAGGGGTTAGGGGTGGGTTCCGACTCCCCTACATATCACAAATTTTCCTTAATTCTGTTTCCTCTTCATGAGTGAGTAGGTAATCATCGAGCCATTTACAACTCTGTGCCACTAAATCATCTAGATCGAAATTCCATAAAATTACAGTGTTGTCTGCACTAGCAGAAGCGATGGTCTTGCCATCTGGGCTAAAGGCCACGCTATTGACCCAATCCCTATGTCCGGTGAGGGTGTGCAGTTCTTTGCCTTGGAGATTCCATAGTTTCACCGTCTTGTCCCAACTAGCAGAAGCGATAGTCTTGCCATCTGGGCTAAAGACCACGCTATTGACCCAATCCCTATGTCCGGTGAGGGTGTGCAGTTCTTTGCCTTGGAGATTCCACAGTTTCACGGTGTTGTCCCTACTAGCAGAAGCGATAGTCTGGCCATCATCGCTAAAGACGAGGCTAGTGACAAGTGCGCTATGGCCTTTGAGGGTGTGCAGTTCTTTGCCTTGGTGATTCCACAGTTTCACGGTGTTGTCCCAACTAGCAGAAGCGATAGTCTGGCCGTCTGGGCTAAAGGCCACGCTATAGACAGGTGCGTTATGGCCATTGAGGGTGTGCAGGAGTTTGCCTTCTCGATTCCAGAGTTTCACGGTGTTGTCCCAACTAGCAGTAGCGATAGTTTGGCCATCTCGGCTAAAGGCCACGCTATAGACAGGTGCGCTATGACCTTTGAGGGTGTGCAGGTATTCGCGTTTGAGATTCCACAGTTTCACCGTGTTGTCATCACTAGCAGTAGCGATAGTCTGGCCATCATAGCTAAAGACGACGCTATTCACCCAATCGCTATGTCCGGTGAGGGTGTGCAGGAGTTTGCCTTGTAGATTCCATAGTTTCACCGTCTTGTCCCAACTAGCAGTAGCAATAGTCTGGCCATCTCGGCTAAAGGCGACGCTAGTGACATCTGCGCTATGGCCTTTGAGGGTGTGCAGTTCTTTGCCTTCGAGAGTCCACAGTTTCACGGTGTTGTCATCACTAGCAGAAGCGATAGTCTGGCCATCATAGCTAAAGACGACGCTATTGACAGGTGCGCTATTATGTCCGGTGAGGGTGTGCAGTTCTTTGCCTTGGAGATTCCAGAGTTTCACGGTGTTGTCATCACTAGCAGAAGCGATAGTCATGCCATCTCGGCTAAAGGTAACGCTAATCACAGGTGCGCTATGTCCGGTGAGGGTGTGGAGGGTTTTGCCTTGGAGATTCCACAGTTTCACGGTGTTGTCCCTACTAGCAGAAGCGATAGTCATGCCATCTCGGCTAAAGGTAACGCTAATCACAGGTGCGCTATGTCCGGTGAGGGTGTGTATTTCTTTGCCTTCGTAATTCCAAAGTTTCACGGTCTTGTCCCAACTAGCAGAAGCGATAGTCATGCCATCTCGGCTAAAGGTAACGCTAATCACAGGTGCGCTATGTCCAGTGAGGGTGTACAGTTCTTTGCCTTGGAGATTCCAGAGTTTCACGGTGTTGTCATCACTAGCAGAAGCGATAGTCATGCCATCTCGGCTAAAGGCCACGCTATAGACATGTGCGCTATTATGTCCGGTGAGGGTGTGCAGTTCTTTGCCTTGGAGATTCCACAGTTTCACGGTGTTGTCCAAACTAGCAGTAGCGATAGTCTGGCCATCTGGACTAAAAGTGAGGCTAGTGACAGGTTCGTTATGTCCACTGAGGGTCTGCAGTTCTTTGCCTTGGAGATTCCACAGTTTCACGGTGTTGTCCCTACTAGCAGTAGCGATAGTCTGGCCATCATAGCTAAAGACGACGCTAGTGACATCTGCGCTATGGCCTTTGAGGGTGTGCAGTTCTTTGCCTTGGAGATTCCAGAGTTTCACGGTTTTGTCACTACTAGCAGAAGCGATAGTTTGGCTGTCTGGGCTAAAGGTCACGCTAGTGACAGTATCAGTATGTTTATCCAGGCTATTATACTGGTTGACTCCATAGAGGGATTGCTGCAACTTAGCGATCGCCTGTATTGTAGTATCACCTTTTACCCTTTTTGCCTTTTGGAGTTTTCCTACTGCCGTTAAACTTTCTTTTAGAGCATCAAAGGGTTGCTTTGAAACAAAAAGAGTTTCTGAAAGTTGACTAAGGGCTTCAATTTCACTTCTGGTTGCCTTTCTCGCCTGTTTAGTTGAAACAACTGTCCCCAATACCAACACACCAATAAACGCTCCCGCTACTAACCGGCGGTTACGGGTCATTTGCTTGTGCTTATGACGGCTTACCTGAATATACTCCTCGGCTAGCCCATTCAACATCCCCAACTTGCCATGCTCGTTCAAATACTCCTGGGCTTCTACTAACTTCCCCCCAAGCAACAGTACACCGGCATCATCACGCTTCTTACCCTTCTGCTGCCATTCTTCTGCCGCCGCTTCCAGCTTGCGTTCCACTACCATCCCTTCTGTGTAACTCTGCTTCCACTCCAGCAACCTTCCCCAGTGGCGAATCAAGGCTTCATGAACTACATCCAAAACCACATCCTGGGAATTTTCTTGATGGCTTCTAGTAATCAAGCGGTTCTCTGAACTGGCTAAGGTCTGGCTAACAGCATCGAGCAGTTCTAAACTGTGGTGAGAATTGACTAACTCCCCCAGGCTTACTCGTCTACGGGTATCGAGAGTATCTCCGACTTGAGTTAATTCCAAGAACAAACGCCTAGCCACACTTTGTTCTTCCGCTGAGAGACTATCAAATACCTGATTGGCTCTCTTTTCGAGAGTTCCCTCAATTCCCCCTAACTGTTGATAGGTTTCTAACCGTAAAAACCTTTCCTGCTGCTGTCTTGACTGTTTCCATAATTCCGTCAGAGTATATTGGAGCAGGGGCAGGCTGCCTGGATAATCTTCCACATCGTTAATCAGTTGCTGTTTTAATCTGCCCTCAATCCCTAATCCTACTAATTCAGCTGGTTTAGCGATCGCTTCTTCAATTTCCTGACGGTTCAAGTGGTCTACATTGATTAATGGTTTATTGATCTTCTCTACTAATTGAGGATACTCTCGCAACCGCCCCCGAAAGTCAGAGCGCATGGCAATTAACACAATTAGATTGTCTTTGTTGTCTAATAATTCACTTAAACTGTTAAAGAATTCCAGCCGTTGGTCAGGTTGACCCATAGTGAAGCACTCTTCAAACTGGTCAATAATCATGACCACCGGTTCAGAAGTCGCTACTAGAGTAAGACTAGAATTGTCTCCCTTGTTGTCTAAAAGCTTTCCCAACTCCTGCACCTCCTGTAACCTTTGCTTTGGTGCAACACCTGGAGTGAAAGGTTCTAGATAATGCCAGCGATCGCTTCCAGCAATTGCCTGACCTAACTTCAGCTGATACAATAAACCCGCCCTGAGTAAGGAAGACTTGCCACTGCCGGAAGCCCCTAACACTACCAGCAGACGGTCTTTAGTTTTAACTCGCTCAATTAACTGCTGGGTCAACTGAGAACGACCGTGAAACACCAGAGCATCCTCTGGTAATGCGGTAAAATAAGACAGAGACCGGTAGGGGCATTTATCCTGAAAGCTCAGTTTCGGAAACTGGGTAGTCAGTAGAATGGCTTGTTTTGAGTTAGCGATTAAAGGACGTTGTCCAGTCCTTGACATCCGCTGCTCAATAAACAAGGCCAAATTATGACTATTTACAATACCATCCGGGTGATTTTCCGGATTCAACCCTGCCAGTAACGCCTTGGTAAATACTCCTTGTTCATGGCTAATCTCTACTCCCGGTTCATAGGAACGAGTGGCAGTAATCAAGCAGTAAGCTTTATCAGTTGGGATAAATGGGAGCAAGCTTAGTAACTCGCCACTGTAGCAACAATCTAACCAAATCACTACCTGTTTGACTGGGCTAGTTGCGATTT
>NZ_JAAHHE010000350.1:0-6088 GCF_010692525.1 Moorena sp. SIO3B2 | reverse complement strand
CATTTATCATCTTTTATGCCCTCTTCAACCATGGGATAGACCATTAAAGCAGTAATGATGATATAGAGTAGCCCAGATAGAATTCCAGGAATAAACTTAGATAATTTTTGAGATAGTTTTTGGATTTTTTGAGGGATAAACTCAACCCTAAAACCTGGTATAGTTATAGTTCTCAAATGAGATAGCACTGGAAAACTTAGACAGGATACTATAGCTGCTATCACTGAAGGAATTACCAAGGAGATTTGTACTCCTATATCATCGGTAACCTGGGTACCAAAGTGTAAGGCTGTAGTTAATCCAGCTATCAGTCCAAGAATCACTCGAAAACCAACACTATAGAGCCATTGTTGAATACCTACAGGCAACCAATCAGGCTGCATCCGCTCAATTAATAATTCTTTTCGCTCTCTCTGTGTGATTTGATCAGCTATCCAAATTAACCATTTTTGTGAGATTTTTTTTGAAAATTTTACCGGCTTTTCTTCAAGTTTTTTTTGAATATAAGCATCCAGTAAATGCTTTCGACGTTTTTCAAATAAACTTATGTCTAATAAGTCATTGGTTAAGTCATTGTTTAAGTCATCTTTTGTCTGACCTTTATAGGCAACAGCAATAAAGTTCAGAGTCAGAGGACTTTTCACTAATTCCTGTATGGCTTCGTCTTCTTCTTTTAATTCCTTAACTCCTGACAAGGCGTCTCCAGCATCGTCAAAATACCGTTGGATTTGTTGGTCTGTCAGTTGCCTATAGAAAACCGCAGTTTTAAATTGAAGCTTCTCTGAAATTTTGTGGTAATCTCGAATTCGAGAACAAACCACCATTTCGGTTTCTGTATAGCTTCCTAGAAACTGATTGATTGCTCTAATACAATCTCCTCTTTTGCTTTCTCTGACTTCATCTAAACCATCTAATAGAAGTAGTAGTTGCTGATTTTTTACCCAATCCTTACACTGCTTTTCAGAAAACTGATAGATTCTATTCAGTTCCGTAACCAGCCACTGGGCTAAGGGTTTTGGCTCTTTCTCCCCAGCCCAACTGGAAAGGTTGAGCACTACAGGAATTGGTAGGGTTGTGTTTTTCCTGGCATCACTGATTAATTCATCAGCAATTTCGAGAAGTGCGGTGGTCTTACCTGACCCCGATCTACCAAGAATCAGCATTGTTCTGGTGTTTTCAAGTTCCCCAAATACATCAATTGCTCTAGTTCCTTCAGGCAGATGTTGTGTTTGCCGACTTGAATTTTCTCCTTGTTGACTTGAGGGATTTATCACGGCGCTTGGGTCTTCAATCAGACCCAATTCAAGGGTTTCTTCGATATGTAAAGACTTATCAAGAACACCTTTAATCCAGAATTTTTCTACCCGCTTAAGTAAGGTTTCACGGGGACTAGCTTTATTGCTGGCAATATCAATATCTGGGAGTTGCCGTAACTGTTTCCAGGTGATGCTTTCTTTAGCTAGATTGTGATGAATGACTGGTAGCCAACTGACTTGTGGTAGTGTTTTCTGTCTCTGTAGATCCTCTATATAGTTTTGGACTTCGAGCCTAGCTTTTTGTACAGAACGATATAAAGATAAACCTTCAGTGCTAGTGTAGTCTTCTTTCTCCTGCAAGTTTTTTCCAGTGAAAAATCCCAGAAAAGATTTCAGAAACTCTTGTGCGACTTTATCAGGAACAGGTTCTCGCCAAATAATAATTTGAGCAATGTCTAAATCTGCTAATTGACGTGCTAATCCTAAACCATCACAGGAATTGAAAATAGCCAATTTCATTCCTTGATATTGGTTGATGGCTGTTTGAATAGTCTGTTTTATTTCTTGAATATCCAGTGTTTCCTCTGGATTAATCTTCAGTAAACCAGTGTCTTTATCTGTTTTACTATGTCCAGAAAAAAAGAGAAAATCCCAGCGTTCTTTTTCCATGAAGTGGAAGAATTCTGACCGTGTAGGTTGCCTGAGAAATACACAATATGCACCAGGTATTTTTCGCAGTAACCGTCTATCTGCTTCTACATCAATCTTGTTTTCATGCTGATCATCCCCAGGCTCTCCTAGAATACATAAAATTTTAACTCTTTTGGGTCTAGGGAATATGGGTTCTGCTCCAGAAGACATAAGGTTAACTTGCTCTGAATTACTGAAGGATAAGGCTACATCACTAAAATTGTCTTGAGCAAAGAAATCCCAGCAATGCCAAGGAAGTTTTTGCAAAAGATTTGGGGTTGATTCAGAGCCAATCTCAGAGCCAATATTCGGTGTATGGAGCACAACATCAAATTCATCTTCAGGAGAGAGCTCAAGTGATTGTTCTAATTGTATCTTGACAGGATTAAGCCAATGATTCAATTTATCTTGTAAAGCCTCAGTCTTTTGATTACAATCAGAAATTGTGGGAATACTAACATTAGTAAGTTGATTATTTTTGAACCCCGCTCTAGTTCGAGAAAACTTAATTCTGGCATCATAGTTTTTTTGCCAGTTTTGATAAATATCAGGGATGTCTAATGATTTAGGAATTTGACATTCTAATTCCCTTAAATTATTTGGGCGATTTCTGGTGACTTCTTGTACTTTAATAGTAGCTTTACTAAATCCCTGATCAAAATCACCTTCTCCTAAGTTTATCAGAATTCGCTTGGTAATTTTCATAGTCATTAATTATAAACTAAACGACAAAATTTTCAGTCACAAATTCATTGTTTAGGGACACTATAACAGTAAAAGTTTTTCCTGGAAGTTCAGAAAATTCGAGCTGAATTAAATTATCAGCTTCTCTGGCTATTGCTTCAGCTTCATCTGATTCAAGGAGGACTTTTAGTTTTAAACCTGGAGGTAAAGTTTCTGTTCTGCTGATAGGGCGAACTTGAATAATAACTCCTTGTTCTTGATTGTCCTCCGTCCAAACACTAACCACTAAAGCGAATTGTTTACCATTGACTAATAGCCCCAAATCAATCTTTTTAGCCCGTTCAATATTATTACTATGACTTCTACAGGAATCAAACGCCAGTTCTTTTGGCAATAATATGTCTCCAATAGCTAACCAAACCTCATCAAAAATCCCCTCAAACCAAGCTGCTAAATTCACAGGTTGTGGTGAGAGTTCACCAATCAAATCATCAACCGAGCGCAACCGACTAATTTCCAGAACATCTGCAACGACTGCTTTGGTAAACCCTAAAAGCTCGACTTGATCTAAGTGTTCGCTAAACTGAATAGCAATATAACCAATCCGGTCTTCGGTTACTTCTGGAGGTAAAGACACAGTAGTTTCTCCAGGTAGCACAGAACGACATTCTAATGTGCCAATGTCAGGAACAATTAAATCGGCAACATTCCATTGATGTCTTAGAATTGGGTTCCAACAATCACTTTCTTTTAAATCAGTGTCAATGCCAAGATATTTAAGATATCTGTGAACTGCGTAAACCGCTAATGTATTCAAATAAACCTGTTTACTTTTTGCAGTTGTAGTTTGTTCCGCTGCGAATTTGCTAGCGAAGCGATGAGCTTTAATGCCGAGGGTAATTTCTAAATTTTCCATGTCTTGACTTGTCATGATTCTTCGTCTCCTGAATAACCTAGATCCTTCAATTTTTTTTGAAGGAGTACTAGGCATTTTCTTTTCCAATGGGCTCTAAGAGCATTGTAGTTAATACCTAACTCCCTGCTGATGTGAGTTAATTTGTCTGGTGGGTCTTTAAAAAGTAACCTTTGGCAAAGGAGCTGACAGTTACAATCGGGATGCTGACGAGGATGACACTTTTTAAAGATACGGTCTGGATCTTCCTTCACGTAACGTTCTAATTCTTGAAAGATTTCCTGAATTTTAGGCTTTCTGAGTTTCTCAATGTAAGCGTCAATTCCACTGAGCTTAGGAGTATCAAAACCACCATCTGGAAGTATATCTAGTAGTGTTAAGGGATTGTCCGGATCTTTATTGATGTTGACATCTAAACTAAATTCACGACTGTGTTGCTCTGCTTGCTTAAGATATAAATCTTTAATCCGCCATGTTAGATAACCATTTATCCATCTTAACAAGCTTGTCTGAACTGGTAAGTCTGGTTTCGGTTCAAATTTACAAATATTTTTTCTGACCCAATCCCAAGTTTGGTCTAAAGCTTCCAAATAAAGGGGATGAGAAGATTTTATGAGTCCGGGTAACCGTTGACATTCACATAATAGTAGATGGATATCTTGTCGCCGTTGTTCACTCTGAAAGTCTTGATTGCCACGAATTCTATCAATAAGTGCCCGTAATTCTTGATCTGTCATAGCCATCTTTTTTTTTGATAACTGGTGTAGATTGTCCTTTAATCCCTGAGATTTCAATAGCATGACAGCCAAAATTGAAAACAAATTCATAGTTATCCCGCTCCTAATCCGTCATAGAAGCCAACAGCAAAATTAATTGCAGCTCGATCTATTATTATCTGTTTCATGTATATAATCGATATGCTGATTAATTGCTTGAGTTTGAATCTCAGAGTAGCAAGCATTGATCAGTACCCATTCCACTTGAGGGTAAAACAACTGAAATAGATTAGCCAATGCTTCTGCAGCCATCATTCAAGAAAGGAAACATCCCATTTTTAAAGGGTTTGATTGGGTCTGGTAACAGAAGAGACACTCTACCGTTCTCAGCAATCATGATAGCATTAGGATGCTCCCCTTTAGAATACTATGAAATTATACGGTTAAATACCTGCTGGAAGCGAGGAAAGTGTAAGGGCATATTTTGTAGTGCTCTTCTTACCCTTTTTTTGCAAGGTTTACGGCATCGCCCAGTACTCCAATCATAATCAACCACCCTGAAATAACCTTGACTATTCCGTTGGATAAAAATTCCGATGCGAATAGAGCCATCTTTTCGCTTCCTTTTGATTTTTCCGTGAATATTGAGCTTGATCACTTGAGAATTAGGATATTCAACGGAGATGTTTTTCCATTCTATTGGCTTACCATTAGAATATTCATAAGCCATACGTAATATCTGTGATTCTGAGTTGTATAATCGTGCCCCTACGTATTCAGCACTGAGATGACGTTGAGCAATTTCAACTGTTCCGGATTTACTGAATTGTTCCTGATTTAAGGAAGATAGAGAGCTTGGAGTCGGAACACTAGCAACAGCGATCGCAGGTAAAGTTAATCCCAAGAAGACAGAACTAACAATGAGTCTTAGGTTCATAATCATGCTCCTGATGCAGTATTGAGTTTGGAGGCTGGCTTGAACTAGCCTTCGGTTGAATACATTAATATATCGGTACTTGGCAAAAAAATCGTGCAAAACTAGCTAGGAGTCAAACTGGAAATCACCTGCCAGAGGGAGCATTGCTGAATTTTCGGATGAATATGAGTTGATGTAGGGTGGGCAGTGCTTAATACAGATCAGCTGACAAAACCCGTTGGTAGCCACTGCCCACCATAGGTGTAGCCGCAAATTGATTTTAGTTGATGTAGGGTGGGCAGTGCTTAATACAGATCAGCTGACAAAACCCGTTGGTAGCCACTGCCCACCATAGGTATAACCCCTGATAGCTTACTGTAAACGCTATGTCATGTCTATCAGTTTCCGAATCAATCCGGATGTGATCCTACCGGACCAGACCGGGGGGGAAACCCCCCCATAAATTTAACCTATTAACGCCAAGTTTGATACTTGGTTGCAAAACTAATTACTTGCCCCGGAATGCCCGTCGGTTGCAAAGGGCTCCAGTCGGAAACCGACCCATACCCGAGTGCGCAAAGGCCGTAAATAGTTTTGGTTACTGCTTCAGGAGAGCCCTTAATGTACTTAATACGTTGTTTCTTGGGATTATTGTTGTGATTCGGAATAAATTCTGTAGACATGGCTAAAAAACTAAATTTCGTTGTCTTGATGCAGTCGCTCATGGGGGAAACCCCCAAGACCGCGCTGCATCGATTACAATGATTATTGTAATGATTATATTTATAATTGTCAAGGGTTTTTATAAATTTTTTTTCCGGGGGTAATTTTAGTATAAAAAAAAGTGAATGCTAAATTATCAGCTATCAGCTATCAGCTATAGCAAAGGAAACAGGTGTACCTGATAGTTATG